>CAZXCR010000008.1:0-18819 GCA_964639315.1 uncultured Treponema sp.
GTCAGTCCGGTGGCAAGCTGTGAATAATTTTTTTTATTCGACAGGGAATTTTATTAGTAAACACGCGCGTGTAATGTCGAAAATTTTTTGTTAACCATAGCGCCGATTGAGCCTGTCGAAATCAAGCGACTTACTTACAGACGGTGGTTTCGACAGGAAATTTTATTGGTAACTCGGGCGAGGTTACTGATAGAATTTTTGGTTAAGGGGAAATTTTTTTGTTAGACAGAAAATTTTATTAGTACCCCCGACCGCCCGCGCATCATTTTAAATTTCTTGAAATTTACTTAAATTAAATTAAAATTAAAGCTATGAAAGTAAAATCAGGAAAAGTAAGCTTCGTATTAATTCTTGCTCTAAGTGTTTTTTTTGTTTCGTGTCCAAGTTTTTCTTACTCGGAAAATGAACTCGAATGGCTTGCAGCAAACATTAATGACTCTTTTGAACTAAAAGGCTCTGCAGAACCGCCCGAAAGATTTTATCCTAAAACTGATTCAACCACAAAATACAGCTACAAAAATTTCTTTTCAAAAAATTTAAACAAAAACATCATTGTTCAAAGAACTTCATATTTAGATTCTTCCTCTTACTTCCGCACAAACTACATTTTTTTAGAGCACGAAAGCGAAATAAAAGAAAGGTTACAATCTTTTGTTTCCCCAGATTTTTCAGATTCTGATTCATTTTTTGACTTAGAATGGTGTTTTTCTACTTACGACGAAGATTTAAAATTTGATTATTGGCTAACCATAAATTCCTGGCAGCCGGGATTTATTTTAATTCACGCAAGCGAAACTGAACTTAATGAACTTGAAACAAGATTAAAATCCCTTGCATACAATCTTTCAGAAAATTCAAATTTTTACAGCAACTTTAAAATTTTAATAACAAGTCCGTCTTCTACAGAAATTGATTTTTCTACTTTAACTTATGAAACGCTTTACACCGACAGCGATTTACTTGAAAAATTTTACAAAAAATATTCCCTTTCTAACGGACTTTTAACAGAACTTTAAGCAACAAAATTGATTTTTTGGAGAGTAAAAAAGTATGAAAAAAATAAACTGTAAAAACAAGATTTTTTGCCTGGCAGCAATTTCCTTTTTGCTAATAAATTTAGTTTCCTGCCCAGAGCCAAACACTACAGAAACAAAATTTCAACTCTTAAGTTCAGATGAAATTCTTGAAAAAATGAATACTTATTTTCCAGACACAGAATTTTCCTTGCAAAGTTCAACTGAAGAATCTTCAGAAGATTACAAATACAAAGAACTTAAACTTTCTTGCAGCGAATTTTCAGATCAAACTGTAAAAGTCATAGATTTTACTGGATACGATTATCTATTTTTTTTGCCGACTTATGATTTTTTCCAGACTGATTTTAGCAGCACAAGAATGAGCATTATTAGTGTTGTGGAAAATGCAATTTTTACTGATTATTATTCAATAAAATATCAAAACGAAATTTATGAATCGTTCGTAAATCTTCTTTCTGGACTTACAAATTCCTACGATTACAAAATTTTAATTTCTTCGGCTATGTACAGAATTGATTATAGTTCAGAAAATAAATTTTCTAGCGCAGAGGATTTTTTGGGAATAGGAAATTTCGACGTAGTTATTTTAATAAAAAAAGAATTTGACAGTTCTTTTCAAAGAACCTTTAACGCTTTTTGCTACGACTTAACAAACGAAATTATAGAAAATCCAAATGACATTTCTGGAAGAATTAAATTTTATTTTTCCGAGAACTACACTCCTTCTGAAATAAGTGATGAAAATTTAAAATCAGGGGATTTTTTTACGGCAGAAGATTCTGGAGTTACTGAAAAATCTGTTTTGTTTTAAAAAAGACTTTTTTGGAAATTTTTGGTTTTGAGAAAAAATTTTTCTATTTGTAAAAAAGCCTAGCCCGCCGTGTAAGGAGTCGCAGGCTTACGCCTGCTTCACGAGTTTTCTCGCGAAAACTCGCATGTTTATTTTGTTAAGCACAGATTTTTTTCTTAACCAAAAATTCTATCAGTAACTGGAGCGAAGCGGAACCCTGGAAGGGCGGTTAACGTAATGCAGTATGCTCCAGACTTTAAAACCTCAATAATTGTAGACAAAGAAATAATTATATATAATCATTTAAAAAAGGGGTTGTTTTGTATACAAGAGATATGTCAGAAATGCCACCGAGTTTTGTTAAGAATAAAAAACCGGTTTTTGGCACATTTTTAGGGCACCCAAAGCGCTTGGACATTCGCGGAGTTTACAAGCCTTACAGTACGCTTGCCCTTCCGTCTTTTATTACAAATCTCAGAATTAAAAGCAGAATTACACTTTATTTTAACATTGAACAATATGTGGGCTATATAAATTTTATTGACGCAAAAATGTTTGGTTGGGCAGAGGTTACATTTTGGAGTACTGAAACCGGCAAAAAATTTGTTTACCACAACGTAATGGGACCTAGAAAACGTTTTATTCCGCACAGTTTGGAACGGGCTTCTACTTCGAGTTACCGAAAAAGTCGCTACATTAGAATTTCCTGGGATCGAATGCAAAAAAAACTTTCAGTAATTTTTAATTTGCGCGGAAATTCAGTAAGACCAGATGTTCACGCATCGATTGTAGCTAAATTTGGTGAAGAAAATTTTGGTGAACTTACTTACGTGCTTCCGTCTCCTACAATGCGCCGCTGTTCTGCTACTTACGTTGCCGGTATGACTGCAAAAGGAATTATAAATCTTGTTCCAAAACGCACTCCGCCAATCCCAATGACTGAAAAAGAAGGAAGCTGCATTTTTGAAATGAACAGAATTTACACTTCTTTTAGAAATCACGGAGAACATATTACTGGCTTTGGAAATTTTAAGGGGCAGAATTTAACTTTTAGGCTAGAAGACAAACAGCTTGAAAATGTTGACCCAGACCGCATAAACGGTAACCAGATGATGCTTGACGGAAAAATTACTCTTCTTCCGCCGGTAAGAATTACGCACTCGCAGGGAATTCAGGAAAAATGGGTTATTCAGGACACTGAAGGTATGGTGGATCTTACTTTTATGCCGATTTCCGATAATTTAAATACAATCAGCGTTCTTATTTTGCGCACAGTTTATCATATAATTTACGGAAAATTTGAAGGAACCTTAGTTGATTCTGAGGGACAAAAAATTTCCTTCAAGTCGTTCCCTGGAATTGCAGATAAATATTTAGTCCGCCTGTAAAAATCTGCGGATGATTTTTTATAGAATGAAAGATGGTAAAAATTCGGGCGTGGTTACTGATGGGATTCTCTGTTAAACAAGAATTTTTTTCTTAACAAGAAGTTTTATCAGTAACCTGCGGGCACGATTACTAACAAAGTATTTTCTTTTGCACCGCAATTTTGTTTGCTAAGGAAAATTTCATTGGTAACTCGCGTAGCTTTTGTTAAGAAAGTAATTTTTTATTAACAAAAAATTCTATTGGTAACTCGCGGGCACGGTTACTAACAGAATTCTCTGTTAAACAAGAATTTTTTTCTTAACAAGAAATTTTGTCAGTAACTCGCGCAGAATATGCGTTAGTTTTTGGGAGAAGGTATGGCAAAAAATCAGGAAAACAGACCGGCACGTACACTTGAGCCTGGCGCCATTGACCGTACAAGAAAAAATATTGGTCCAGTTGATAAAAACGAAGCTCTTGCTATGCAAAGAATTTTAGGCGGAGAAGTCTTAAAAGAGCGTTCTGTTCCAATTGATACGTCAAATCTTCCTGAGCACAAAAGGCATCAGGATGTAGTAATAAAAGCTTCGGGACTTTCAGCTTCAGATATTGCAGACAAAAGTTCCAAGCTTACAGCAACAAGTAATATAAAACCTATGCAAACACAAAATTTTAACACAAGCAATGTAAAGAGAAAAAAGACGGAAGATGATTTACCGGCGCTTACAAACCGCGATTTAAAGCTTATGGACAAGCTTATGATGTCGCCACTTTACGAAATTAAGCCAAATTACGGACTTTTTAATTTTTTCTTTAAGATGAATTCTAAAAACAGAGAAAAAGTTACAAAAACCTTTGGTGAATATATTGTAAAACGCCACGTAGAGCATATGCAAACTTTTGTAAGTACAATAAAAACTTTTATTCAAATTTCGCCGGATTCTTACAAAAGCAAAATCGCTACGGAAACTGACCTTAAATTTAAATTTCTGCGAACCATTGGTAAGTGGACAATGCGCGACATTCGCACGCTTTCGCTTGATGTACAAAACGAAGCAGACAATTTAACAGTTTCAATGCTGATTCCTTTTGTTCGCGCAGTTTACCATGAACTTATTACAATTTATTACATTGGCGACCAGCAAATTCCTTTGTTAATAAAAGAAGTTTACACTGACCTGATTTCTTATACTGATGTAGACAAAAACAGAATTCAAACTCTCGCAAAGCAAGGAATTACTGAATGGATTTATATTTATAATCAGATTATAAAAGGAATGTATCCGCTGCTGATGAGAATGTGCGCAACTGAATATGAGGAATTCCCAAAATTCTTTACCTCACAAATTGCACAAATTCTTCAGTTTTTGAATTTAACAAAATTTGATCTTCTTCTTCCAGAACGCAAAAAGAAGACTGATGATAAAAAGAAGGAAGAACTTAAGAAAAAAATCGAAGAAAACCGCCACATTGCCGGAGTAAAAGACAGCGTTGTTTCTATGGGACTAAAAATCCTCGAGCAGCTTTTCCCAGAAGCCGGATTTAGTCACTTAGATTCGCACCCGGATCTTTATCCGTATTTTCAGCCGATTTATAATTTTGAAGACGGATTCAATGTTTTAGATCCACGAAATCCTCTGCAAGTAACAGTTGTTCTTATTAGAATTATTGAAGACTTTTTTCAGGGTTGCCGGAACATAAATTTTAATATAAAAGCAGACGAACGGCTTATCGAAATTCCAGATGATTTAAACAACGCCATGAGCGAGTGGGCGTTTTACCACGAAGAACTTTTTGACAAGAAACTTGGCGACTATTTGCGTAACTACGTAAATTCAATTTATTCAACTCCAGATTATGCAACTGCGCAGTACGGTAAAGAATGTTTAAATAACATTTTGTGGCGCATAAAATATTACTTCTTGCCACATTATCAGTTCAGTGCGCCAATTCTGCAAAAACCAAGCAACGACAGCAAATACCGCCCGCTTTACGCACGTACAGATTACCTTCGAACGGTTTTTTCAACGCTTGTTAGAAGAATTGATGAAAATTCTGAAGGAAAAAAAGCTGTTCTTGGAGTACTGAATCCGTGGGAGCGCTACAATTTTGACCTGCCAAATTCAATTTCAACAAGACTTGATGTTCTTTTGGGCGCAAAAAAAGATGATTCAAAAACAGCAGCAACAAATGCAAATTTAATAAAATACACCCTTTGTGTTGTTGCAGTTCTTGACTGGTGGATAAACAATCCTTCAAGTCCGGCATACACGGTAAGCGAAAATAAACTTTATCGCGTTTCCGAAAAAGACGGTCAGCCAAAATTTTCTGTTCCTTTACGAAATGACCAGAAAAAACTTTTTGCAGATTCAATAAAAAAGCAAATTGCAGCAAAAGCCGCCGCAAAAAGTAAATAGAACGAATTTGCCGCAAGCCCCAGTGGTTGAGCCTGTGCCACAACCTTACGGTTGCTATAAACTTGCAAGATTTTTTTTGTTAAGAAATAGATTTTTTATAACAGAAAATTTTATCAGTAACAGCCGCAAGCTTCGTCGGTTTCGCACGGAATCTGCCGGGTAAGAAAAATTTGTCATTCCGAATTTAGTTCGGAATCTGTTAGGTAAGAGGTCATCTCTTTAACCTACAGATTCTAAAACCTTGCTTAGAATGACAAATTGAACTCTCAACCACCGAGTCGCGCGAGTTACCAGTAAAATTTTCTGTCCAAAAAAGAAATCACTTTTTCACAAAGAAAACATTTTTTGGCAAATAAAACCCAATCAAATTTAAAAAATTCTCTTCTTCACACAAATATAAAAACAAACTAAAATAAGCGCTATGGACAATGAATCTATTAAAAATATGCTTTTAGATTTGCAGGAAACAAATCTTGAATTTTCTGTAACAATGACGGGAAAAAGCAGCACAAGAGTTAACGGACTTTACAAGCCAGACACAAGGGAAATTCTTCTTCACAATAAAAATTTTAAAACTGAAAACGAACTTATTTACACTGCAATTCACGAATACACTCATCACCTTATAAACGAAGAGCAGATTGAGCAAAACGGTGGCAAGGAACCTCCGCATCAGGCAAAAAGCCATACAAATTATTTCTGGGCAAAATTTCATTCACTTTTGGATATTGCTGAACAAAAGTCTTACTACAAACTTGATATTTCTGGCAGCCCGGAACTTGATGAATTAACTAAAGAAATTCGTGCAAAATATATTGAACCTAACGCACGCATTATGCAGGATTTAGGCAAAAGTCTTATTAAGGCGCATGCACTTTGCGAACAGGCAAATATCCGCTACGAAGATTATCTTGACAGAATTCTTCAACTTCCGCGCACAACAGCAAAGTCTGCAACAAAAGTTTCTTCACTTCCGCCAGAGGACACAGAACTTGGATTTGATAATATGAAAATTGTTGCTTCTTGTAAAAAAGCTGATCAAAAAACAAAAGCGGTTGAAGCAATAAAAAGTGGCAAAAGTCCAGACAGCGTTATTGCAATGATGAAGAAAAAATCTTCAAATGAAGACCCAAAAACCAAACTTGAAAAAGAAAAACAGCGGCTTGAAAAAACAATCAACGAACTTACTCAAAGACTTGAATTTGTGGAGGAAAGCCTTGCAAATCTTTAACAAAAAAGTTTTGCTCGTTGCGGCAGGAATTTTATTTTTTGCAGATTTTTTTCTAGTTGCACAAAATAATTCTGAATCTTATTCTTCTGACCTTTTTTCGGGGTTAACAACAGATTCTGTTTTGTCGCCTTCAATGCCAAGCATTTCTTTTCCAACAATTGTCGAAAATTTTTACAATCCGGAAAATTACGCACAGAGTAATGTTTCAAAAAACACAGCATCTTCTTCGCAAAAAGAAACTTCTGCAAAAAATGAAAGCGACTCAAGTGCAAAAAACAATTCTGCAGTTTTAAACTCAACTTCTCTTAGCGCAGCTGATTTGTTCACTTTGGATTCAGCGGGACTTTTAAATTCTTCTTCCTTCGAAAATCTTTTGAATCAGACTTCGTCACAAAACCAAACAATTACAGTTTTGCAAAAAATTCTTGATGAACTTGAAATTTTAAAAACTGACTTGAACAAAATTTCGCAAAATCAGAATCAAACTGCAATTGTAAAAAACGAAGACTCTTCTCAAAAAGCAGAAATTTCTACATCAGAAAAAATTCAAGAGCCAAGCAATTCTGAATTTTCAAATTCAGCAAAAATTTTAAGATTTCGCGTAAATTCTTACGACATTTTAAGAACTTGCAAAAAAATTTATATTTCAAAAGTTCAAGATGACGGCACTTTTTTAGTTACCGGTGACCGGCGTTACGTGTCTGACGGAAAATTTTTTACAGAAACTTTTCACATTCTTTTTAAAGTCTCGCAGGAAAAAGACGGAATTTCAAATTACTCAGTGGCAGCGCTTGTAATGCAGGATTCTCCAAATCAATATTCATTTCTTTACCAACTTTCGCAGCGAAAAAATCTTACGGCAAGCAGAGTTGGAAATTTGCTTTCAATGAAAACTTCCGATCCAAACTGGCAGTTAGATTTTTTAATTGATTTAGGCTGAACAAAAATTTTATAAGGATTTTTTATGATTGAAAAACTTAATCTTGGACTAGAAAAATTAAATTTGAATTTTAATGCTGAACAAATTGCAGCTCTTGAACTTTACATTGATGAAATTCTTGAATTTAACAAATCATACAATTTAATGAAGGCTGATTCCAAAGACGAACTTACCGTAAACCACATTTTAGACAGTCTTGCGGCGGTTCCTTTTTTAAGCACTTTGATTCAAGAAAAATGCAAGGCGCAAAACACGTTTCAACTTAGCATAGCAGACATTGGTTCAGGCGGCGGTTGCCCCGGAATTCCACTTGCAGTTGCGTTTCCTAAGCAAAATTTTATTCTTGTGGAGCGAATGGAAAAAAGATGCGCTTTTTTACAAAGTACAGTCAGCAAAATGAACTTGCAGAATGTAAAAATTCAGTGCATTCAGGCAGATTTTGTAGAACCGCAAAGTTTTGATATTGAAGTTTTTAGGGCGTTTCATCCGTTTGATAAAAAAATCATCAAAGTTCTTTTTAAAATGTTAAAAAACAACGGTTACATTGCAGCATACAAAGCCCGAATGGAAAAAATCAATCTGGAAATGGAAGCTATAAAAAGTTTTGTACCAGACTACAAATGTATAAAACTTACCGTGCCATTTTTAGAAGACCACGAGCGAAATTTAGTTGTAATCCAAAAATGATTTTTAGGTCAGTGCTGAATGAATTAATGTATCTGAACTTGCTTTAAAATTTTTGTAAGTTCAGGTTTTTCAATCAAATCCATCGAGCGACCTTCCGTGTACTTGTGGCACTCTTCTGTAAAACTGCCGGCTGTAATACAAAAACCGCGCGACGCTTTTACATCCTGCATATGACTATGGAATTCCCGAATATACATTTCGCCTGTAACACCGCTATTTCTAAAAAATCTGAATAAGATTGTGTCTTCCCATTTTGAATTGTAAATTGTAGCAAATATGTCTGTAAACAAAGAGTCTTCGTCGATGCTTTGAATTTTAATTGTATTATCTTTGTATTTTACAGCAATAAACTGACGGCAAAGCGCCATAAATTCACTACTTCCGCCCGAAAGATAAATACGCAAATTTGAATTCTGGCTAAGTTCCTGATATCTGCCAATTAAAGAATTTACATCCTTGTAATTCAAATTTATCATCCTGACTGACTTTAAACAGTTCAAGCCTTTTGCAATTTCATTATTTTCAAAGTAAAGACGTGCAAGATTATAAAGCAGTTCAAGTTTTATATTTTGCGGAATATTTTCGTGCTTTAAGCCAATTTCGTAGTCAGCAATAGCACCAGCTCTATCACCTGATTTTGTATGATAAATTCCCGAAGAAAGACAAGAACGCGCTCCATAAACTGGATCCGGCCTTAAATGCATAAACATTTTTATAGCCTTGTCGCCCATTCCTGCTTCTTCCATTGCATCGGCCATATCATAAATTGCTTCTTTATTTGTAGGATCTTCTGCAAGCGCTTTTTTAAAACACGGAAGACTTTCTCTAAAATGTCGCGAATTATACAAAGACTGAGCCAAGTAATTGTAAACCCCTTCTGCTTCTGGATTTGCAATCAAAGCTTTTTTAAAACACGGAATTGCCTTTTCCCATTGTCCCGCCTCAAAGCAAGCCAAACCAAGATAATAATTTACTTCATAATCCTGAGGTTTTATTTTTGCTGCAACAGTAAGCGCAGAATATCCTTCCTGATACTTTTTGAGTTTTAGCGCACAAATTCCAAGTCTGAGCGAAACTAAAAACATATCGATTGAAGGAATTTCTACTGAAAGTTTTACAAGCTGATCATAAACCGGATACGCCTTCTCCCAAAGTTCACTGTTAAAGTAAACATCGCCCATAGGAAGAAGTCCTGCAGGATCGTGAGGATTTTTGTTAATCCTGCGTTTTGCTTCTTTTACAATCTGTGCCTTGTTTTTCATATTTGGAGATTTTGAATCTGAAGAAGATTTTTTCCGCGTAATTAAGGTAATTACAATGGTAATAGCAACAAGCACTAAAACCACAGGAATCAAATATGTAAAAATACTATTATCCATTAAAAATTCCTCTGCAAAATATCATTTTTCATAAAAATCACAAACTGTGAAAAACACTTCAAAAAGCTTTGTTTCGTTCTCTGGTAAAAGATACTAAAAATAATTTTTTTCCAAGCTACTCTTTACCAGCTGCACTTTATTTTAAAACTATTTTGACTTTCGATTTTCGTTAACAAACTGCTCAATTCTGCTAAGTGCCGTACGGATTTTATCAATTGCAGTAGCATAACAGCACCTTACATGACCTTCGCCGCCTAAACCAAATACACTTCCCGGAACTACAGCTACATTATATTTTTGGAAAAGCTGCGTTGCAAATTCTTCGCTTGTAAGTCCTGTTGAAGAAATATCCGGGAACATATAAAAAGCTCCGGTTGGTTCAGGAACAGGAAGTCCCATATCATTAAAAGCCTTTGCCATAAGATTACGACGCTGCTGATAACTAACGCGCATTTTTTCTACATCATTCCAGCCGTGCCTTAATCCTTCGAGTGCAGCATATTGACTCATAATAGGCGCGCAAATTGTGTTGTAACCGTGCAGTTTTACAATCTGAGCAAGAAGTTCTTTACTTGCAGCAATGTAACCGATTCTCCAACCTGTCATTGCAAAAGACTTTGAAAATCCGTTTAAAATAACTGCATAATCCTTCATTCCAGGGAAACTTCCGATTGAAACGTGTTCATTTCCGTCGTAAACAAGTTCACAGTAAATTTCATCGCTTATGCACCAAATTTCATGCTTTTTTACAAGTTCGGCAATCTTTGCAAGTTCTTCTTTTGGAATCATTGTTCCAGTAGGATTATTTGGAGAACACATCATAATTGCCTTAGTTTTTGGTGTGATTACTTTTTCAATCTGTTCTGCAGTAGGATAAAAACCGTTTACGCTTGTATCAACAGGAATTATCTTTGCAAAACATAAATTTGCCAGCGGAGTGTAATTTACATAGCATGGCTGACATACAATAATTTCATCACCCGGATTTAAAATTGCCCTTAAAACCGCATCTACGCCTTCACTTGCACCTACAGTTACAAGAATTTCGTTTGTAGGATTAAAATACATATTGTAGCGTTCCATGTATTTTGCAATTTCTTCGCGCAGTTCAATCAAGCCCCAGTTACTTGTGTAGGAAGTGTGACCTTTTTCCAGATGATAAAAAGCTTCTTCCCTCATACACCACGGAGTAGGAAAATCAGGTTCTCCTACAGAAAGTGAAATAACGTCATCATGCCCAATCAGCATCTCAAAAAATTTACGAATTCCGCTGGGAGGAGTTTCCAGCATTGCTTTACTGAATCTATCTTCTTTCATTTTTTTATTTCCTAATCAAAATTTATTTTTAAGCAATTACGCCTTCTCTGCGATCTGAATTTTCTTCCACGTAAACAATGTCATTTTCTTTGTATGTTTTAAGAAGAAAGTGAGTTTTTGTTGAGCGGACTCCAGCCATAGTAGAAAGTTTTCTTGCAACAAATCCGGCAACTTCCTGCAGAGTATCACCTTCAATTACAACTTTTAAATCGTAACCGCCACTCATCAAATAGACTGATTTTACCTGTGGAAAACGGTAAATTCTGTCTGCAATTCCGTCAAATCCGTGTTCGCGTTCCGGCTGAACCTGAATTTCAATTTCTGCCCGAACCTTTTCTTTTGCCGCCGCGTCTTTTTCAGGATTAATAATGGCTGCGTATTTCATTATAACACCGTCGTTTTCAAATTTCTGAATAATCGACTTTACTTCAGCAACAGATATTTTTGTCATTGCTGCAATATCTTCTTCAGAAATACGTGCATTGTCTTTTAATAAATTTAAAATCTCTTCTGAAACATCCATATATCTTCTCCTGTTTTTCAGTTTTTTGACTTTATAAAATTGTCTGTAAAAAAATTAAACAATCACACCTTTTGTGGAAGGAATTTCGTTGTTACGGCGAGCATCAATTTCTACCGCCTGTCTTATAGCCCTTGCTGCAGCCTTAAAAAGTCCTTCCATTTTGTGATGATCACTTCTTCCACGGATTGTATCCAGATGAAGATTGCACTTTGCACCGCCAGCAAATCCCTGCCAAAAATCATCAAAGCAATCTGTTTGAAAACTTGACTGCTTTTCGCCACTCACAGAAACCAGCGGAATTCCAGAAAGCTGTGCATTACAAACGCAAAATGCTCTTCCGCCAAAATCAACGCTTGCCTGAAGGAGACTTTCGTCCATTGGATAAATAAAAAATCCGCTCCGGTAAATTCCTGCGCAGTTACCTAAAGCCTTTGCAAAAAGCTGCCCCAGAACAATTCCAGTGTCTTCAATTAAGTGATGCTGGTCTACGTTCAAATCACCAGAAATACTGCCGCTTAAATCAAACATACCGTGCTTACAGAAAGCCGAAAGCATATGTTCAAAAAAACCAATAGGATTTTCAACACTGTATTTGCCGCTTCCATCAAGATTTAATGTAAGTTTTATTTGAGTTTCTTTTGTGTTCCGTTCAATCGTTGCAGTTCTCATTTATTTTCCTCCGCTGAAGCAAATTTTTTGCAGTCTTTCTAAGAAAAATTGCAGTTTTTAGAGGTTCCAAAAATTACATCAGAACCTTGCGGAGTCCGTATTCAACAATATCAGTAGCTCCCAGATTATGAAGTTTTGGCAAAAGTGTAGGAACTTCGCTCTTTTTAACGGCGATTTTTACTGCATATCCGTTTCCGCCAAAAAGTGGAGAAACAGTAGGGCTTTTCATACTAGGAATTCCCTTGATAAGTGAATCGAATTTATCTTCTGCAACATTCATTTCAAGCATTACACGACTGCGCGCTGCAAGAACCGTTTCAAAAAGCATTTTCAATTCCATAATTTTCTGCTTTTTTTCTGGATTTTCCATTGCCTGCTTTGAAGCGTACATTCTTGTAGAAGATTCCATCAGTGTGTCTACAATTTTAAGACGATTTGCCTTAAGTGAAGAACCTGTAGAAGTATTATCGATTAAAACCTGAGCCAAAGAATCTGAATTATCCTGAACAAAACCTTCGCTTGTTCCCCAAGTGCGGAAAATAGTTCCGTTTACATTTTTTTCAGAAATCCATTTGCGGCTTAAATTCTGATATTCAGTTGCAACTGTGATTTTATTTTTCAAAAGACTTTCATAATCAACAGTTTCTGGAATTGCAGCAACAATGCGTACTGGGTCAAAACCTAAATCCATTACTTCAACAACATCATTTTCAACTTCATTTTCAAAAACCCAGTCTTTACCACTGAAGCCTACATCAGCCTTGTTCTGAGCAAGAAGTGCGCTTGTAATCTGCGGCTTTACTACCTGAAACGCAAGGTCTTCCTGATTTGTAACTGGAAAATACTGTCTGTCTGGCAAATAAAGGGAAATTCCCACATCACTTAAAAGTTCGTAAACTGATTCATAAATTCTTCCCTTTGCAAGAAGGATCTTTAATTTTTCCATAATTGTATTCCTTTTTTTTATGGCATTTTAGAATTTTTCTAATGATTACAATTTTTAGACATAATTCTTATAAAAAAACGCGCAATTAATTTTATATAAGATTAAAGTTTAGTTCAATAATTTTTGACTTTTAGCCTTTGCCTGACTTTTGTTTGACTTTGCTGACTTTTCCCTGACTTTGTCACTAACCTTCCGCCTCACTTTCAAAATAAAATCCTCTGAATTGCAAAAATCAATAAGGTGAATTAGTATTGTAGACAATAGAAAATTTTTTGTTTTTTTAGGTGAGACTTTTTAAAGCCCCTCGTAAAACTTTCTTAAAGTTTTCAGAATTTTCAGATTCTTAATTGAAATTTTAAAACTTGGAGTAAAATATGAAAATTACTATTGCCTGCGATGTTTTGGGAGAAGCTAACAACGGAACTTCGATAGCAACTTTAAATCTTATAAGATATTTAATTAAAAAAGGTCATCAACTTAAAGTCATTTCAAATAATTTTGAAAACACAGAAATTCCGCCTGAATGTCAGTGTCTTTTGCCTGCGCTGAATCTTGGTTCACTTGCGAACAAAATAATTGAAAAAAATGGAGTTTCGCTTGCAAAGGCAGACATTGATACAATAGAAAACGCCATAAAAGATGCAGATCTTGTTCACATTCAGTTTCCTTTTATGATTGGAAGGTCAGCTGCAAAAACTGCAATAAAATTTAACAAACCGATTACTGCAAGTTTTCACTGTCAGGCAGAAAATGTTTCGGTTCACGTAGGACTGCAAAATAATCTTTGGGTAAGCAAAATGATTTACAAAAATTTTTACAATGGTCTTTACAAATACTGCGACTGCATTCATTATCCAACACTTTTTATAAAAAAGACCTTTGAAAAAGCTTGTCATAAAAAAACAAACGCTTATGTAATTTCAAACGGCGTAAATGAAATTTATAAAAATCATCACGAAGCAAAAAATCACGACAAATTTATAATTGCATCAACCGGAAGATTAAGTCACGAAAAAGCACAAAATATTCTGATTGAAGCAGTTTCTTATTCAAAATATAAAAATCAGATTCAGATAAATTTTGCCGGCACTGGACCTTTTGAAGAAGAATACAAAAATCTTGCAAAAAAACTTGATGTGGATGCAAACTTTAAATTGTATTCACGCGAAGATTTAGTAGATATGCTGAATCAAGCTGATTTGTACGTTCACAGCGCATTTATTGAAATTGAAGCTATTTCGTGCATTGAAGCAATCTGCTGCGGACTTGTTCCTGTAATTTCAAATGCAAAAAGAAGCGCAACAAAATATTTTGCCCTCGACAACAAGTCGCTCTTTGCTGAAGGAAATCCAAAAGATTTAGCAAAAAAAATTGATTTCTGGATTGAAAATCCTAAGGTTAAAGAAGAATACGCAAAAAAATACGAAGCCACAACAAGTCAGTTTGACCAAGAAAAATGTATGCAAAAAATGGAAGATATGATGAATCAGGCACTAAGGATACACTGAGGGGAATAGAAAATTTATATCTACTTTGCAAAAAAAAGGCTCCGATTTTTTACCGAAGCCTTTTTTATTGCTAATAAGTGATTTTATCAGTCGATTTTTGTCATATCGGTGATGTCTGCGTTATAGTCAACGCCGTCAACATCAAATCCGTTTATAATCAGGAAGTCGTGGCGTAATCCAGCTAAATCTGTTGTTTGCTCAACATTTTCTTCCGTTACGGTTGGCATTATTTTGTTTACTTCAGCCTGAACATCTTCTGCAAGTTCCCAGTCGTCCATACGGATTCTGTTTTCACTGTCAACTGGTACTGTACCTGCGCTGTTATTTTCGCCGGTATAAAGACGTTCTGCAAAAAGACGTTCCATCTGTTCAATACAACCTTCGTGAGTTCCCTTTTTCTTCATAATCTTGAAAAGAACTCCAAGATATTCGCTGATGATTGGAATTACTGCCGAAGAACGAGTTACAAGACCCTTATTTACAGAAACAAAGGCTGCTCCTCCAATTTCTTTTAAGCTAGCATCAATAGAATGTGCGCGTTTTTCAAGATCTTTTTTTGCCTCTCCGATTGTTCCATCACGGTAAATTGCATGAGAAAGCTGCGGTCCAATGTAAGAATATGCAACTGTGCGGCATCCCTGTGCCAAAACACCAGCTTCTTTTAACTGCTTTATCCAGCGTTCCCAGTCTTCACCGCCCATAACTTTTACAGTATTCGGAATTTCTTCTCCAACGGCAGGTTCTGTAGACGCCTGTGTGATTTTTCCGGTCATCATATCAAGGGCTGCACCGGCATAAACCTGATTAATAGGCTTAATTACTGATTTGTAAAGAATTTTTGTGTCTGGATCTGTGCGTACAGGACTTGCAAGTGAATACACGATTAAATCAACTTTTGTATTCCATTTTTTGATTTGGTCAATTACGGCACAACGAGTTTCGTCAGCATAGGCATCGGCATTGAAAGTTACTGATTTTAATCCGCTAGCAAGAGCTTCTTTATCAAAAGCTTTGTTGTTGTAGAATCCAGGAGTTCCGCCTTTCTTTTCAGAAGCTTCTTTTTCAAAACTTACGCCGATTGTATCAGCACCGTACTCAAATGCAGCTGAAATGCGGCTTGCAAGACCATATCCTGTAGAACAGCCAAGAACTAAAACTGTTTTAGGACCTTTTCCGCCTTCCTGAACTGATTTTGTTCCCCGCTTTGATTTTTGTGAGCGGACATAATTTATTTGATTTAAGGTTTCTTTTGCGCAACCAATCGGATGTGCATTAATGCAGATATTGCTGCGAATCATTGGTTTTATAACAGCCATAATTTCCCCCGTAATAAGTGCCTGCCGCCTACAGTACAAAAATTATTTAACTGCGGCAGAACTAAAAATGTTGTTTTTATTTTGACATTTTTTGTCATTTTGTTCAACAAGATTGACTTTTTCTGATTTTTACTAAGTCGAAATTTAAATTTTTGTAAGTTTTATTTATTTGGAGCGAATTTTTTTACATTTTAGGAATTTTTTTTTCGTTCCGGCTGAAATTTTTTTTAGAAAACCCGCTTTCCGCGGTTTCATTCAAAACTTACAGTTTTGAACGCTTCGCGCCGCTACAATCGGGGCTAGGCTTGGCTAGCTATATTTTTGTAAATTTCTGATTAACATTCAAAATTTGATAGCAAGCGTAAGCTTGCGGAAACACTCTTAAAAACAATTGGTCTTTATGTTAAAATTGGCGTATGAAAATTCAAAAAATCACAAAAACTTTGCTTTGCTTTTCGATTGCGGCAACTTTTTTTTCTTTTAGCGGCTGTTCTTCAAACAACAAAAATCCTGATTCTACGCAAAAAACTTATACTTACAATATGATTTCTTCAAATCCTTCAAATTGGAATCCGGCAGAATTTCAGATGAATAATGAATCGCTGGTTATTGACCTTACGAGTTCCGCACTTTACGACTTTGCACTTAATTCTGAAAAAAATGGATATGAAGTTGTTTGCGAACTTGCCTCAGATTTTCCAGAAGATGTTACAAAGGAATATGCAGGAAACGAAATTTATGAAATTCCTGATGATGCAAGCGCTGGTTTAGCCTGGAAATTTTCTTTGAACAAAAATGCTGTTTGGGACGATGGAACGCCAATTACTGCGGCAACTTACGAATATTCAATTCAGCAGTATTTGAATCCAGAAATGAAAAATTTTCGTGCAGCCTCTTTTTATGAAGACACGCTTGCTCTTGCAAATGCAGAAGATTATTTTAACGGCAAAACTTCGTGGCAAAAAGTTGGCTTTATTAAAAATGATGAATTTTCTTTTACCCTGATTCTAAAAAAGGCAGTTTCAAAATTTTTTGTTGAATACGCGGCTGCAAGTCCGTTTTTGTTAAAAGAAGATATTTTTGAAGCAAACAAAGAAAAAACCGGCGATATTATAAAAACTTCGTACAATACTTCTGTGCAAACTTCTGCTTCCTGCGGACCTTACAAAGTTTCAAGTTTTCAAAGTGAAAAAGAAATGCGACTTGAAAAAAATTTAAACTGGTACGGCTGGAATGACGGAAAACACGAAAATCAGTATCAAACAACGAATTTTTACATTCAGTACATAAACGAACATCAAACCTGTCTGAATTTATTTTTGCAAGGAAAGCTTGATTCAATCGGTCTTACTGCAAATGATTTGAAAATTTACGGAAACAGCAATTTTAGGCAAACAACGCCAAGTTCTTACACCTGGAAATTAAGTTTTAACACTGACCGCGAAAAATTAAAAAGCGAAAACACAAATAATTCTAATCACATTATGATTTCTTATCTTGATTTTAGAAAAGGAATTTCGTATGCACTCGACCGCCAGAATTATGTGGATACAATTACACCTTCTTCTGACGTTGGTCTTGGTCTTTTAAATTATCTTTACGTTGCTGACTCTGAATCTGGGGAACTTTACCGCGAAACTTTGCAGGCAAAAAAAACGCTGTGTGAGGTTTACAATGCAGAAAGCGAAGAGGAAATTTCTGCTTACGACAAAGATTTAGCTTCATTTTATATGCTCGCTGCTTACGAAAAAGCACTTTCTTGTGGCGACATTTTGCCCGAAGAAAACATTCAAATTGATTTTCATACTTACAATGCCGAAGAAACAAATATGCGCAGTGTAAATTTTCTGCAAGACTGTCTGAATGCTGCTGTAGAAGGAACAAAACTCGAAGGAAAAATTTTAATCAATCAAGTTACTGACCAAGATTATTACAGCAATATGAAAAAAGGAAATGTTGATGTTTCAATGACAGCTTGGGGCGGTTCAGCATTTGATCCTTATGGAGTTACGTGGTGTTACTGCACAAAAGACGCTTTGCAGGAATACGGATTTGACCCTGAAAAAGAAAAATTAACAATCCGCATTAATCAGGAAGATATTACAATGTCTTATTTTGAATGGCACACGGCACTAAATTCCACAACCTATTCAAACGCACCTTCAGAAACCCGAAACACAATTCTTGCTGCAATAGAAAAAGGACTTTTGCTCCACTACAATATGATTCCAGTTCGCTATATGAACAGCACAGGTCTTAATTCACAGCGCATTGTTGAAGGAAGCGAATATTACGTAAACAGCCTTGTTGAATATGGCGGATTAAGATTTAGAACTTACACAATGGACGATTCTGAATGGGAAGAATACTGCAACAAAAATAATAACAAACTGAAATATTAGGATTTTTTTTGTTAAGAAATTAATTTTTTGTTAAAGCGAAAATTTGCGCCCGCGTGTTACCAATAGAATTTTTGTATTAAAGCGAAAATTTTGCCAGTAACTCGCGGATTTTTTTTAAAATTCAAATTTCGAGTTTCTTGCAATTTTTACTCACTTGGAGCGAATTTGCAGCAACCTTGCGGTTACGTATGCCCACATTCGCGGGCAACACGAGTTTCGGCAAGCGAAACTCGCAGAATTGCTTTGTTAAGAAATAGATTTTTTTCTTAATAAAAAGACCGCGAGTTTG
>CAZXCR010000009.1:0-16048 GCA_964639315.1 uncultured Treponema sp.
AAAATGCTTTTCCAAATGTCCGGACGGGAATTTTTTGAAACAAGCCGCGGTGCCGCCGCCGGAAGCACCAGCAGCGAATTGATTACAAGAAGTCCTGTCCATCGTATGCTTACGGTTACAATGGCCGCCGGAAGAAGTGCAAAAATTTGTTCAATTACAAAAGTTTTTATTCCGCGACTTTTTGCAAGAGTTTGATGAAGATTTGTAAGAATCATTTTGTTGTAAAAAATTGTGTAAACCGTTAAAAGAACTGCCATCAAAATCAGCAGCATAAAAATTTCTGAAGGCTTTATGCTTAGAATGTCGCCAACAAGATATTTTTGGTACTTGCTGAAATTTCCGCCTAAACTCAAAAGTACAATTCCAAGTGCAACTGCGGTTGATGAAAAAACGCCAATAATTGTGTCGGCACTGGATTTTCCTTTTATTTTTACGCTGATAATCAGAAATCCTAAAAGTAGCGAAAAAACAAGCATACTTATTGTAATGTTGCGGATTCCAAAAATTACTCCAAGCGCAATTCCCGTGAGTGCGGAATGTCCAATTGCGTCAGAAAAAAAAGACATTTTGTTTGAAACAACGCTGGTTCCTAAAATTCCAAAAAGCGGGCAGGCAATCAGAACGGCAAGAAAAGCGTTTTTCATAAAGTCAGGTTCAAGCCAGCTGAAGGGTAAAATTGTATTTATAAATGAATAAATTACAGTCATTAAGTGGCGCTCCTTGTTAGTTTTTGCTGATTTTAAGAGTTTTCTTCGCTTTCTTTGTATTCGCCAGGAAGCATAATGTGACCAAAAACATCAATAAAATCTTTTTTGCGGTAAATTTCTTCTACAGTTCCAACTTCCGCATTCTGATTGTTTATAAAAAGAATTCTGTCTGCATGGCGCGCAACAAGATCCAAATCGTGGCTTACCAAAAGAATTGTAATGTCGTAGTCGCGGCGCAAAGAGGAAACTAAATCGTAAAAATTTTTGAGCCCCACGCGGTCAACTCCGCTAACAGGTTCGTCCAAAAGCAGAATGTCTGGAACGGGATTTATTGCGAGGGCTAGCAAAACTCTTTGTAACTCGCCGCCACTTAAATCGCACACTCGTTTTTTTGCAAGAGACTGCGCGTTTGTTGTGCAAAGAATTTCGTGAACTTTTTCAAGATTTTTTTTCCGCGGACGAAGCCACACTGGTCTGGAAATTGTGCTTGCAAGAACCAAATCTTCTACGCTGATTGGATTTCCTTCTTCTACTGCCAAAGACTGCGGCACGTAACCAAAGCGGGGCTTTTTTGTAACGTAAATATGACTTTCGTGATGAGTGCAAACTTCCAGAGGCGAATTTAAATGCTCGTGCGTACAGTTTGCTGCACACCGTTCGCTTTCAAAAATGATTTCGCCGGAATGCGGAATTACGTTTAAAAGTGCCTTCATAAAAGTTGATTTTCCAGCTCCGTTGCGACCCACAACTGCGGTAAGTTCGCCACAGTGCAGGTGCAGATTTATGTCTTTTAAAATATATTCTCCGCCGGCTTTTACACTTAAATTTTCAATTTTTGTACAGCATACATGTTCTTTTCCCAACGAGCAGGCCATTTTATTTTCCTTACTGATTTTATTGAAGTGCTTCTTTTAGAACTTCCAGATTTTTTTCCATTGCTTTTAAATAAGCATCTTTTTCAAGATTCCCTGTAACGCAGGGATCAAGCACTCTTAGTTTTAATCCTGTTTCGCTAGAAAGAATTTGGGCTGCTCCTTGTGAAAAAGAATTTTCTGCAAAAAGCGCAATTTTTTGATTTTTAGAGACGGTGTCTTTTACAAAATTTACAAGACTGTAAAGTTCCTTTGCGCTAGGTTCTTCGCCTTCTTCGGTTTCCAAAACGGCACTTAAGTCAAAATTAAATTCTGCGGCAAAATACGGAAATGCTTCGTGAAAAGTTACAATTTTTGAATTTGCAAACTGATTTAGTTCAGAATGCATTTTTTTGCTTAGTTCATCAATTCTTTCAAGGTAAGATTTTGTGTTTGCCTTGTAGATTTCTGCATTTTTTTCGTTAAGACGGCAAAGTCCGTCGCAAATTTTTTGCGTTTCGTAGGAAGCGCCAGTAAGACTTACCCAAATGTGCGGATTTTCGTTTACAAGATTGAAGCCTTCTGATGCAATAATGAGCGAATCTTTTTTTAGTTCAAGCGCTTTGTCTAAAAAATCTTCCATTCCGGCTCCGTTTGCAACAAGAATTGAAGAAGATGATATGGCGCGCATATCTTTTGTTGTAAGCTGGTAGTCGTGAAGGCAGCCTGTGTTTGCCGGTGCCAAAAGCGCAAGTTCCACATCTGGAGCGCCGTCGGTTATGTTCAAAAGCATTATGTAAAGCGGATAAAAAGTGGCAGTAATTTTTATTTTTTGCGCGCCCTGATTTGTAGTAGACTGAAGATTTTTTTTGCTGCAAGAAGAAAAACTGCAAATATAAAAAATTGAAAAAATCAAAACAAAAATATTTCTTAAGTGCTTAACTTTCATAGTCAAAAATATACTACAAAAGAAAAGCTTTGTCATTCTTGGGGGTTTGTGGGATTTTTTTGTTAAGGAATAGCTTTTTTCTTAACAGAAAATTCTATCAGTAACAGGTGCTTGATTTCGACTCTCTCAATCGGCGCATTTTGTTAAGAAATAGATTTTCTTCTTAACTAAAAATTCTATCAGTAACAGGCGCGGATTTTTAGCAGATTTGTGGCAGATATTTTTTTTCAAAACTGCTTACGTCAATTGCGGGACTAAAATAGTCGCCTTGGAAAAGTTTAAATCCCATTTCGCACATTTGTTCAACTTGCGACTGATTTTTTATGCCCTTGCTTACAACTGAATAATTTAAATCGTGCGCTAAAGAAACTATTGTGTTAAGAATTTTTGTGTTGCGGCTGTTTTCAATTTCTGCATCAACAAAGCTAACGTCCATTTTTATTGAATTTATGTCCATATCTTTTAAAACATTCAGCGAAGAATAGCCACCGCCAAAGTCAGTTATGCAAACAGGAAATCCTTCTTCGCTCAGTTTATTTGCCACAGTTGAGGCGTGCCGGTAGTTTTTTACAAAGTCGTTTTCTTTAAATTGAATTACAAGATTCTGCGGTTCAATTTTATTTTTTTGAACAAGTTCCTTAAAAACCTTCACTATATCCAAATAATAAATGTCTTTTTCGTCCACACTGACGGTAATGCTAAAGTTATCGAGTCCGTCAATTTTCCAGTCGCATAAAGTTTGTGCCGCAAGATTCCAAATGTAATAGTCAAGTTTGCAGATTAATCCTGAAGTGCGAAGTGCATTTATAAATTTTCCTGATGAAATGATTTTGCCGTCGTTTAACCATCTGGCCCGCGCTTCACAACCTAAGGCTTCTCCTTTTTCATTTACAATCGGCTGAAGATAAAGAAGCACTTCTTCATTCATTAAAACTTTTTCAAATTTATCCATAATGTTTTTTTCTTCCCTCATCTGCTCAAGGGAATTTGCATCATAGGTGGTAAATAATTTTTGGTAAGAGTCTGAATCTTTTTTGAGCGCCATTACAGCCTTGTCGTACATAATTTCAATGCGCTCGTTTACATCTGTAATTTTATAAACGCCTGCATTTATGTGGATTTTTAAATTGTCGAACAAAGACGAAAGTTCAATTACATTTTCTTTGAAGGTTTGAACAGGAAATTCTCCTTCTTTTATAAGAAGCGCAATTTTATCGTCGTTGATTCTTCCGTAGCAGCATTTTCGCGACGCATATTTTTGCACAAATTCAGCATATTTTTTTAAGAGCTCGTCGCCTTTCCTGTTGCCAAAAAGTTCGTTTACAAGTTTAAAATCTTTTATGTTGAAACATATCATATTCCAATTTTGATCTTTTTCGCTTTCTAAAAGACTTTCTGCGGTTTCAAAAAATTTTTTGCGGTTATAAAGTTTTGTAAGGGAATCGTGGTCTGCAATGTATTCTTCGCGGCGCACTTTTTCAATGTCTTCAGTTTTGTCAGTAAGTTTTATAAAACTGCCAACCTGAATTTTTTCGCTCATAATTGGGTGAAATTCCACGTTAAAATAATGCGTTGAACCGTTTACCATAAGATCTCTTACGCCAAGATTTTTGTCTTTTTGTTTCGAAAGATTTTTCCAGTCATTCTGCACGTTCAAAAAGAATTTCATAAGTTTTCTTTTGGAAATTGATTTTTTTTCATCGTTTTGATTTTCTGTGTCTGACTTAAAAATTTCTCTGGCTTTTAAATTTAAATAAATGAGTTTTGGAACTGTGTCAAAGCAGATTATTGCGTCTGGAAGTTCTTCGTTTATTTTGTACAGAGCTTTTTTTTCAAGACGTTCCGGAGAAGAATAGATTGAAAAATATGCAATAAAAAAATTTAGGAAGGCAAAGAGAATTGCAGTTGCTTCAATTCCGGATTTTAAAAACAGAAAAACGTGGTATACAATAACGGCTACAATGTAAACTGAAAGAACTATGGCGTACTTGTATTTGTAAATTGTAGGTGCTTTTAAGGTTTTTGCAAATAAAAAAATGAGCGAAATTGAAACCATAATAATGCACAAAAGTCCGTGAAAGAAAAATGGATTAAAGTAGTTAAATTCAGAAAGCTGTTCGAGAAAATTTTTAAATGAAAATTCTATAAAACCTTTTGTCCTTGTAAGATTTTCAGTAAGTTCTAAGTTTCCATTTGAATCTTTAAAGTCGTATTGAAAATCGAATTTAGGTAAAACTCGTACAAAAACTGTAATATTTTCGTAGTCTTTTCCATTCTGAGCAAATTTGAACGGCACTTCAGCAAGATTAAACGAAAATGGAATTAGTGCATTCAAAATAAGATAAATTACATCAAAGGTGACAAAAACTGTAAAAATATTTTCCAGCGTTATCCATTGGCTGGATTTTGAACTGTAGGAAATTGAAAATTTCATAAGCTCAAAAATCATTATAACAAGGCAAATTAAATAGAGACAGTAAAAGTAACGTGCAAAATTCTGTATATACTGGAGCAAGAAAAGTGCGTAAATTGCAACTGTTGCAATGCTCATTACAAGGCAGGGCGTAACGTTTCTTACAAATTTTTTCCCGCGCCTTGAAATGTAAACTGTGGAATATGCGATTAGTCCTGCAAGAATCAGCGAAAATAAAATATATATAACTTTAAAGTATCGAATAAAAAACATTTTCTACCCTTTACGTAAGCAGCAGTTTTATTTCCAGAAAAATAAATTTTCAAAGTCGCCTACGCAAATTGGCTTTGAAAGATAATATCCCTGGAAAACGTTAGAACCTTTTTCTTTAAGAAATTGAAACTGTTCTTCGGTTTCAACGCCTTCTGTAACAACGCTCATATTAAGCGACTTTGCCATTTTTATAATTGCCGAAAGAATGATTTTTCGCTTTGTTTCGATTCTGTTTTTTTGTTCCTCGCTTATATTTTCGTTGTTGGCTAAAAATCCCATATCAATTTTAAGAACATCCATTTTTACTTTTTTCAAAACGTTAAGAGAGGCAAGTCCTGTTCCAAAATCGTCCATTTCAATTTTAAATCCAAAATTTCTTAGTTCACTTATAATTTTTACAGTTTCCGTAGAATCGTTTATTACAACATTTTCTGTAATTTCAAGATTGAGTCTTGAAGGATCTATGTCGTATTTTTTTACGAGCGAAATTAAAGTTTCGTAAACGTCCTTGTAGTAAAAATCATTATTTGAAACATTTATGCTGATGTAATAATTTTCTTTGCCCATACGCTTCCACTTTTGAAGAAGAGCGCAAGATTTTTCCCAGATGTATTTGTCAAGCTGAGAAATGCAGCCTGCCCGCTCAAGAATTGGAATAAAATCGCCAGGTTGCAAAAATCCCTGCAGAGGATGCCGCCAGCGAACAAGGGCTTCTGCGCCAAGTAATTTCTTTTTTGTATCAAACTGCGGATGAAGAAACAGGCAGAATTCTTCGTTCTGAATTCCTCTTTCAAAGTCGTGGATTATTCTTTTTTCATAAAGCATATTTTCCATCATTTTTTTGTCGTAAAATTGTGGACCTGAAATGTAGGAATTTTTTATGTTTTCAATTGCAAGAGCTGCCTTGTCGTACATTGACTGAATGTTTGTGTCGCCGGCTTCAATCGGATAAATTCCAATTTCAAAATCGATTTTGCAGTTTTTTGCGTCAAGAAGGCGCTGAATTTCGTTGCTAATCATAATGTAATCAGAAATATTGTAATCTGACTTATTGATTAAAAGTGCGTACCTGTCGCTTGAAATTCTTCCGGCAATTGAATCTTTGTAACCCGCCTGAAGCAGCAGTTGCGCCTGTTTTTTTAGAATTAAGTCGCCGGTTTCGCTACCAAAAAAGTCATTTATGATTTTAAATTTTTTTATATTCGTGGCAATCAAATATCTTTCCGTCATTGGATTTTCTATAATGATTTGCGCCGCTTTTTTTAAGAAGGCTTCCCTTGTGTAAAGTCCCGTAAGAGGATCGTGGGTGGCTTTAAAATTTTGCAGACGGTAATTTTTGTGCAGTTCAGTTTGATCTTCTAGCCGAATATAAGTTCCAAGAATTTTATTTTGAGAATCTTTTAAAACTCTGTAGTCAATTTCGTAATCGTATTCGCGAAAAATTAAATCACTTGAACCTTTAAGTTGCTCCGTGATTTTAAATTTGTCTTCCCAGCGGAATTTTTCTTTTTTTGTGGCACTGTAAAAAATGAGTTTGTCGTGGCGGTATTTTTCTGCATTTTTAAAAGCTGAATTTGCGCCCTGAAAAAGAAGTTGTGCCTTTTCGTTAAGATAAATGCAGTTGTTTTCAATGTCGAAGCAGGCAATTCCGTTGTCCATATTGCGCGAAACAATTTTTATTACACTGTTTATAATTTCGTTGCGAACAACAAAAAATGTAATGTAATAAAAAATGACTGCTAAAAGTCCGTAAGCAAGAATTGAATAATTTAAACGTATGTATTTTCCCAGGTATACAAAAAGTGCATCTGCGGCAATTACTCCGGCAAGGCTTCCCATAAGATACATAAATTTTTTTCTGTAGAATTTTTCTGTTTTATAAAAGCGCCTGAGCAAAAGAGAAAAAATTAAGATTACTTGAAGATACGAAATTAAAAGATGTGTTTTGTAAAATAAAAAATCTTTGCGAATCCAGCAGTAAAAAACTTCTTCGCCAGTGCTTAACTTAACATTGTATTTTGTAAGCGAAAATGCCCAGTGATGGTCTGGAATTGCATTTGATAAGAGAAAAAAAATGTCAGCAGTGCAGATTGCCCAGTAAACTATGCAGTAAACATTTACTTTTTCTTTTGAAATCCAAAAGTTTTCGCCGGTAAAATAAAAAACGTAAAGTCCTATTGTAAAAAGAAGAAGATCTATGCTCGAATAAAAAAATCCGGCAGAAATGTACGCGGCAATTTCGTTTTCCATTAAAATGTGAATGCTGTAAGTAATTACACTGATTAATGCTGCAAGAAAAGTGAATGCAAGATTTTTTCCGTTTTTGTCATTTTTTGCTAACGAAAGGAAAAAAAACACAAGTATAAAAATTGAGAGAGTTGTACTGGCTGTTAAAAAAATATATTTACTTAACAAGTTTTTATCTCCGCATATTCTTAGCAAACTGATTTTACGAAATCTCTAAAAAGTCAGTATAAGAAGGATTTTTAGATTCTTCTAGGATTTTATAAAAAAGTTCTGAATCAATCTTAATGTTTGTAAGAGAACTTATATCCACAAATTTATTAAAGCGCACAAAGTAAAGAAAAGATTTTATGTTTTCTTCAGGTACGCCAAAAATTAAAGAAAGTGCTTTTTTGTAACACGACTGCTGACCGGCATATTTTTTTGCATCTATGCTGTGGTCTGTTTTGTAGTCGATTATTGTAAACTGATTTTCACCTTCCTTAAAGAACAAGTCGATTGAACCGTTTACCGTAAATCCGTCTAAGCTCATTTTAAACGGATATTCAGTTTTTGCGCCACAAGAAAGTGCTTTTTTTCCAAGTTCGCTTCCGCTAAAATTTTGGCAGATTATGCGGCAGTATTCAAAAAGTTTTTCTCTTTGACCTTTAGAAAATTCCGGAAGTTCATAATTTAAATTTTCTTCGGTAAAAGTAAAATTCTGCAGCTTGGTAAAGTTTTCTAAATAAAGATGAATAAAAGTTCCCAGTTGCTTCCAACTTATTTTTTGCTCTTCAATCAGCGGGGCTAAAAAAGAATCAAGTTCGTACGAAAAGGCTAGGGCTTTTTGACTTGCGTTTTCTGCATTTTCGTTTCCTGCGTTTTCGCCACCTTCGTCTGCTGATGAAATTTCTGCATTTTCAAGATCGCTCGGACTTATTTTTTTTACAAAGGTTTCTTCAGTGTAGAAGGCGTCTTTTTCCAAAGTTTCGTAAACCGGAGAAATTCTTTTTATAAGATTAAATTTTTGAGTGTCCAGAGGAATATTTTTTTCCTGATAAATTATTTTTTTTGGATAAAAAGGAATTGCACAAAAATCAAAAGGTGCGCCGGTTTCGTAAACAAATTTTATTTTATCAAAATCTTCTTCAGATTCGCCAGAAACTTCATTTTTTGTTTGCGAAAGAGAATCAAGGTCATAATACTGAGTTAAAACCTGCTGCAAAAGATTTTTTTCTTCTATCTTATAATTGTCTTTATCAAAATCCTGAGTGCCGATTATTGTAAATTCTTTTATTGCCCGCGTTATGCCAACGTAAATAAGCCGGCGGTATTCTGCAAGTTCTTTGTTGTTAAGAAGTTCGCGCCTTTCTTCTTCAAAAAAATTTTTGCTACTTGAAGCAAGCATTGTGTATCCGTATTCATCATCAAAAAATTCTTGATGACTTTTTCCATTCCCCAAATTTTTGTAGCAACCAAGCAAAAAAACGTAGTCAAACTGAAGTCCCTTACTTTTGTGAACCGTCATAATTTGAACTGCATCACTTTCTTCAAGCGGATACGAAAGATTTTTTAAATCAATGTCGCTGTCTTCGCCACTGGCAAAACTTGATTTTTCCTTTTCTTTTTGAATGCTAAGTTGATCTATAAACCAGGCAATATTTTTTCCTTCAGAATCACATTCGCGCGCAAGTTCAAAAAGAAGATCATAATGTTCTTCAAAAACATTTACGTTTGTATTGATTAAAGTTTCGTATCTGTAGCCCTGCGAGTACCAAATTTCAGTTAAAACCTGAGTGAGCGGTTCGCAAAGAAATTTGACTTTGTTCTGCTTAAAAAATTCCGCGGCAGTTTTGTAGCGTAAAAATGCGCATTCGTTTTGTGCAAAGGCGTTTTGAATCTGCAAAGTAAAATTTTCATCAAAGGCAGTAAAATCATTTTTTTTCTGAATGTAGTCCATGCAGGAAAGCACAGTTTCGGTTTCGGCAATGCTAAGTCCGCAAAGAGGAGAGCAAAGGTAGGCTGAAAAAGCGTTTATGTCTGACGGATAAACACACAGCCGAAGAAAATTATAGATGTCGTTCACAATACCATCTGAAAAAACTTTTGACATTTGATCGAGCTTGTAAGGAATATTGAATCTTTCGAGCGCCCGCGTAAAGTAATGACGGTCAGTTCGTTTTTTATCGAGGATTGCAATTTTTGAAAGCGGAACCTTTTGTTTTTTCAGATTTAAAATTTGTCTTGCAAGAAAATATGCTTCGTGTTCCGCCGGATTTTCTGGAATTGATTTTTCGTTTTTTGACTTTTCTGTAAATTCCTGATTTTTTAAAAGAATTGCGATGTGACCTTTTACATTTTTTTCGTTTAATTCAAGCGCCGGCATTTCCTTGTGGAATTTATCAACGTAGGAAGCAAAATTTGCGCTTTCGTAGCCTGCTTCGTAAGATTTTTCTTGCGAATTTTCAAAAATTCCTGATTTGCCTTGAATTTTATTTTTGTTTGAATCAAGGGCACCAAAAAGAATGTTGAACGAAGTTAAAAGTTCTGGCTTTGAGCGGTAATTATAAATCATTGAACAGTAGGAATCGTCTCCGTTTGTTTCGCGCAAAAGTTCTTTTAAATTGTTAAAAACATCAACTTCGGCACCACGGAATTTATAAATTGACTGCTTTTCGTCTCCTACAAAAAAAAGTTTTTCTGGGCAAAGATTATTTTTTAACAACTGATGAAGCCCTTCTGGATTAGAATCGTAATCTTTGTATTCTGTAAAAATTCCGTCTTTTTCAGCAAGTAAAAAAAGCAGGTCGCGGTTTTTTCCGTTGTTGTCCTGAAATTCATCAATCATAATTTTTTTGTACGCTGCTTTTTCCTGTTCGCGAATATCTTTTTGTTCAATCAAAATTTTTATTGCAAGTTCGCTTACGTCTTTAAAACTTAAATTTCCAGACTCTCGTTTTTGCTTATTTACAGTTTGCGTAAATTCATCAAGCAGAGCGCAAAATTCTTCAAGATATTTAAAGTCCTTTATGTAAGCAAAAAAATCTTCAAGTTCGTCCAGAGTCTCCTCAAGTTCACCGAAAAGCGCTTTTAGCTCGTCCTGGCACTCCAGTTTTTTTCGCAAATTTCTTTGTTGCGGCAAATCTTTTATCTGACTGAAAATTTTTTTTGCGTACTCGTTTGTTTGGTCAAGAGAAGTTTTTTCAAGGTCAGTTTCTTCCAACTTTTTTAGATTCAAATTTTCTGCCGTCTGTATAAAAACTGAATATTTTGGATCGCTAAGAGCTTTTGCCTTGTTTTCGTCCAAAGTTAAAAGGTCGTGAATATTTAAAATGATTTTTAGCGGATTTTTTTCGCCCTGGCAGCTTGCATAGAAATTCCATTTTTCAACAATATGCTTTTTTTGTTTTGGAATAAATGATGAAAAATAATTTTTTGGACTTGCAAGAGAAGTAAAATTTATTACGCAAGAAGTAAGAGTTTTTTCTGCAAAGTCTTGAATTTCGGTTGGACTTGAAAAATACCCAATACATTTTTTGTCCAGATTCTGCAGCACAAATTTAAATGCAAGATTTTCAATTTCCGAAGAAGAATCTGAAGAGCCGGAACTAAAGTCTGGGCGAATTCCGTAGCGGTTTGCACACTGCCTTAAAACAGAGGTGCAGTACGAGTCCATAGTTTGAATGTGAACGGAAGAGAATTCTTTTAGCGCTCGTGCTGCATTTTCTCTTTTTTTGAGCGGAACTTCCTCTGATGAACTAAAAAGTTTTAGCGTTTTGTAAATGCGCGAATACATTTCGGCAGCGGCTTTTTTTGTGTACGTTAAAGTTAAAATGTTTGAAGCGTGAAGATTTTCGTCTTCCATTAAGAGCCAGGCAAATCTTGTTGCAAGAACCTGAGTTTTTCCACTTCCGGCACCGGCGGCAACTACGGAATTTATTGTTCGGCAGCAGGCGTTTTCTTGCTGAGGGTCGAGTTCTTTATTTATTTTTTTCAAAACTGAAAGATATTCATATTTTTGCTTTTCACTCATTTTGTTTCTTCCGTTTTCGTCATTTCGATTTTTTTGTTTCCGCAGGTAAACAGCGTTCTGCAACTTGACTTAAAATTACATCTGGCGCAATCAGTGTAAATGTCCAAACTTGAAAATTTATTTTTTTTCGCTGATTCAAGGTCAAAATCCCCTTCCTGAACTTTTTGTGCAAAGTAATCTTCCAGGATTCTTGCTTCCGTTAAAGTTGAATTGTAATCTTCGGGAAGTTTTGATTTTTTTTCGCTGTCAATTATTACAATTTCTTCGCCACCTTTTATTGACGCAAAACTCATTTTATCCAGGCGGTTTATTTCATTTTTGTAGTTCCACAAGTCCACATACAGTGCGCACTGAAAATTCGAAAGTCCGTCTTCCGCACTAAAAACGCAGTCTTTTAACAGCGGATTTTTTGTGTTTTTGTAGTCGATGATTGTAACGCCCTTGTCGTCGCCGCTGCTTAAAATACAGTCAATTCTGCCACTTAAAGCATAAGAAGAAGTTTCGCTGTTTTTTGAACAGAGCCATTTTTCTGTGCCAACAACTGTGTTTCCGCCGTAAGTTTTTTCCGTGCAGAAAAATTTTAGGAAAGAAATTATTGCTGAAGAAAATTTATTTTTTTGCGAAACAAGCACTTCGTAACTTAACGGAGAAGTTTCGTAAAGACTAAAAGCTTTTAAAACACATTCGTCTACAAGCTGCCTTAAATTTTTATCTTCGTCGTCACTGCCAAATTTTTCGTTGCCGTCGTAAAGCGGAATTTTTTTAAGCGGCGCAAAAAGTAACTCAAGAATTTTATGATTGATTGTGCCTTCCGAGTACTTGTCAAAAAGTTTTAAATCCAAAGAGTCTTCTTTTAGAAAAAGCACATTTTGTAAAAGCCATTTTCGCGGACAGTCAAAAAAATTTTTTAGGTCAGTTTGGGTAATTTTTATGATATTTTGATTTTTATAAATTGCTTCAACTTCTGCGTCTTTGCCTTTTAGATTTGAAGCAGCATTTTCTTCGCCAGACCTATTTGTTTTAAGAACAAAATCAAGCGGAACTTTAAGCGCATTTTTTACGCTCGGGCTTTTTTCGCTAAACTGAGTTGCATTAAAATCATTTTTTTCCTTCCAGATTTTGTATTCTTCTATTTGATTTTTTGAAATGACTGCAAGCTGATTTTGCTTTTCGAGAAGGAAATTTTTTTCGCCCAAGATAAAGTCATTTTTGTCGAGTTCCATAAACGGAGTTTCGCCTGGTGCAAGTTCTGCTTCTTCAAAAAAACTGTGCGGAATTTGGAATCCAGAAAAACTTTGTTCGCTGTAAGAAAAAACTGCATTTTCTCGTGCATAAAGTCTTATAAATGCTGAACTTGAATCGTTTGTGTCTGGAAAATTTAGTTGCGCTCTTTTTATGTTGTTCAAAAATGAAAGCGGTTTGTAAACCACATTCACGGCACTTTGTGAGCAGTTTATAATAAAATTGAATTTATATGCGGAGGTGGCGGCAAGTTTGTAGTTAAAAATATTTACGCCCAAAAGTTCTTCCTGCGCTCGGTAAGAAGAATTTTTTATTTCGCTCAGGAAAATTTTATACGGGGAAGAAACTTTTAATTTCTTTTTTTCAAAATATTCCTGTTCAAGTTCAATAAAACTGTCAAGAGTTTTTATACAGCGCGAAAGAATATTGTTTGCTTCCACAGAAAAACTTTCGTCAAGAAATTCATTTTTAAAACTGAACCACGCCTGCGCAAGTGCAAAAAAACTTTTTGAATTTACAAAGGCCCTTATGCTTCTTTTGAGACTTTTGTAAAAAACGAGTCCTGCTTCATCAGCTTTACTTTTTGAAAAGGCTTTTATCCACACATCATTTTTTTCGTTTGAATCATAATTTAAAAGACAGTGATAAGAATTTGCTTTTTCTATGAACTGCTGATTAAAGTCTAATTTTTTCCAGGGAATGTAGGTGTTTAAAAGAAGTGCGCGCACAGAGTTATAAGAAAAATTTTCTTTTTCGCAAGTGTAAATATTTTCAAAAATACTTCCGGCGCAGTTTTTTGTCATTGGAATTCCTGTGCGGATTACAAACGGAATGCAGTATTTTTCAAATTCCCTTTTTATGTACGGAACGTAAGTTTCAATTTCGCTTGTGTGCAAGGCAATTTCTTCAGGACGCGCCACTTTGTTCTGGATTAAATTTCTAATCTGAAGAACGGTTCTTCTTAATTCCATTCGCGCGTCCGGGTAAGAATAAATTTTTGGCACGGAAGAAACCTCTTTTGGTAGCACAATTTGAATTATGTTTTGTGCGCAATTAAAAATTTGCGCGTATTCTGAAAAATCTTGCAGTTGCTCCGGGTAAAAAATTATAAAAGTTTTTTCAGTTTCAAAAAATTCGGCTTTTAACCAGGAAGGCTCAAACATTTCGTCGCCTAAAAATTCACTGTATCTTTTGTACAAAAAAAGATAATCCTGGTTTTCTAAATCTGCGTCGTCTTCTTCTTTTAGCTGATTTTCTGAAAGCCACTTTGTGTAGCGCTCGTGCCATAAGTTGAGCGAAGAAAGATTTGAAGAAATCCAGTCAGCAAAGGCTTGAGATTCTGAAGCAAATTCTGGATTTATTATGCTTTTAAAAAGCGGAGTTCCTCTAGCGGCAGCTTCAGCATTTTCTTGAATCAGATTGTAGACAAAAAGTTTTTTTAGTAGGGAAGGGACAGCGTGTTTTCCTTGAAGATGAGCGCCCAGATATTTTTCCTTGAATTTATCCCACGCCAAAAACTGTTCCATAGAAACTGCCTGTTTGCCAGAAAGTTCCGGATTCTGCACGCACCAGTCGGCCCAACTTTCCAGCGAAACGCTTGTTGCAAAAACAAAAAATACATCTTCTTTGCCAAGATATTTTTTTAATATTTCAGGGATATTTTCAGGTTCTTTCTGAATTATGCTCATACCGCTATTATACCGTATATTTTGGGAAGTTTCAAAAAATTCACAGGGTTTTGGATTTTATTTTTTGCTGATGATGGGATTTTTTTGTTAAGAAATGGACTTTTGTTGGACAGAAAATTTCGCTGGTAACTGGCGGGCGCGGTTACTGATGAAATTTTTTTGTGGATGATGAAATTTTTTTGTTAAGAAGTGGAGCTTTTGTGGAACAGGAAATTTCGCTGGTAACTGGCGTTTTTGTCACCCTGAGCTCGTCTTGAGGATCTGTCAGATAAGAAATTATTCTTTTGTATACAGATTCTGAATCAAGTTCGGGATGACGAATTTTCTAAATCAGCTTGAATCAACTTAGGCTGACGGATCTCCTGAATTAACCTTAATTATATTTTTTGCCATTTGCAGTTTTGTAAGGCCACGGTTCATTGCCTGTTTTTCAATGTAGCGGTGCGCTTCGGTTTCGCTCATATTTTGAGTGTCAATTAAAAGCCATTTTGCGCGATTTATTATGCGGATTTCTTCCATTTTTTCTTGTACAGAAGTAACTTTTTTCTCTTTTAGCCTGAGTCTCTCTCGCATTGCAATCATAAAGTCAAGGGCGCGGCTTACCATTTGAGGCGAATTGTTTTTTTCAAGCGTAAAAACTCCAAATTTTGCCGTGCTGTAAAAAATTTCATCATACTGATTGTTTGGTACAAGCATTAAAACGCAGGAATCTGAATCTTTTGCAAGGTCGATTGCAAATTCACTTCCGTACTCGTCGCTGAGTGGAGCATTTACAAAAACAAAATCCCAATCGCGGTCAAGCAGTTCTCTTTTTGCAGCTACTGAACTTGAAACAACTTTTACCGGACTGTAGCGAAATTCCGGAAGAAAGGTGAGAAAAACTGAATTAAAGGCTTCCGCCGGGGAAACCAGAAGAACACTGTAAATGCGTTCCTTAAAGTCCATAAAATCTCCAGTCAGTTTTTAGCAGTGCTGACAATCTCAGCAGATAAAAATCATTTTTCTGTTTTAGTTTTTAACATTTGGTAAAAAATTATTTTTTAATGCGACTAAAATTTTCTGACCAAAAATCAAGAAGCTGACTGCAAAAAATATTTTTTATGAAATTTGAATTTCTGCAGATTTTCCAGGCGTCCTGTGCCGAAGAGGGCAGTGCTTTTAGTTTTTTTAAGTCTTCTTCGCTTGCCGTGTAAAGATTTTCGTCTACACTTTCTGGAAGTTTCATATTTTTTCTGATTCCTTCAAGTCCAGCGTAAATAAGTGCCGTGTAAACTGTGTAAATGTTTGAGCAGGAATCTGGAGAGCGAAGTTGCGCCCTCATATTTTCTCCGCTTGCTGCAGGAATTCTTATAAGATGAGAGCGATTTTCTTTGCACCAGGAAATATATTTTGGCGCTTTGTTTTTTCCCAGTCTTTTATAAGATTCTTCTGTTGGATTAAAAATCGCCGTCATTTCTTCAATTCTGTTTAAAACTCCGGCAATTATATTTTTTAAAAGGGCTTTTTCGTCTTTACCTTCGTCACTTTTTACAGACATATTGATGTGAAGTCCGTTGCCAGGTTCATTTTCGAGCGGTTTTGGAGAAAAGTCAGCAACAAGTCCGTATTTTGCCGCCACTGTGCGCACTACATTTTCGAACGTAAAAACATCGTCTGCTGATTTAAGTGC
>CAZXCR010000010.1:0-2379 GCA_964639315.1 uncultured Treponema sp.
TCAAGGAACTTTCGGACGCCTGCCTTTCAATCCGCTCAATTCCCGACCTAAGTAACATAGAAAAGCACGAAACCTACATTGATTTTGGACCGGCAGTCACTCTTTCCCAAATGCTGAACCTTGAACACAGTAATCTTCCGGAATTTTTAAAACAGGCAATAAAATCAGTTGCATACGAGCCAATCCGCAACATCGCAACTTTGGGCGGAAATATATGCGCAAAAGGTTACAAACACACGCTGTGGGCGCCCCTACTTGCACTGAACGCCTATCTTGAATTTAAGTCAGCAAAAAATACAAAAACAATTCCATTTGATAAATTTACTGAGGCACCGCAAAAATATGTGCTTACAAATATAAGAATTCCGCTAAAAGACTGGGACGTAAGCATTTTTAAGAGGATTGGTCCGGCAAATGTCATCTCAAATTTGAGCGCAAGTTTTGTTTTTTTAGTAAATACGCAAAAAGATATTATAACAACATTTAAAGTCGCCTACGCAGGACCCTTTGTTTTCCATTCGCACGAGCTTGAAAATCGCCTCATCAGTAAAAAATTGCCGCTTAACAAAGATTTTATCCGCGAAATAATTGCCGACGCAGACCGAATCTACGACAGCCAGTCTTGCACCGAATATATAAACCCGCTGTTAAAGGCGGAATTTTTGAATCTCCTAAGAAATTCCCTTGAGCAGTTAAGATAAGAAAATTTTTTGTTTTTTTATGGGTCATTTTTGCCAAAGGCAAAAACCGGGCTGTCGCGCTATAAAAAATGGCGGCACAAAATTGTGCCGCCATTTTTTTTCGTCCAGCCGCGCCGTCTTCGCCGCCGCGTCCGTCCCGGCAAAGCCGGCTTCCATCCCTTGCCCGCAAGGGCAAGGCAGTTCGCGAGAGCGAACACGTAGATAAAAGAGTTTGCGAAGCAAACTCTCAAGGAAAACCGCAGTTTTTCCTAATATCCCTTGCCCTGCTCTCCACAGCGCAACTTTTATTTAATAAGCATGCAGTCTCCGTAGCTAAAAAAGTGATATTTTTCTTTTACCGCCTGACTATAAGCATTCAAAATATTTTCTCTGCCAGCAAAGGCACTTACCAGCATAATCAGGGTACTTTCTGGAGTGTGAAAATTTGTAAACATCTGGTCAACAACTTTAAACTTATATCCTGGATACATAAAAATATGAGTACTTCCCGGACCGCCCTTTACAATTCCGTTTTCATCGCAGGCACTTTCCAGTGTACGAACGCTAGTTGTTCCCACCGCAAGAATTGGACGTCCTTCAGCCTTTGCCTTATTGATTTTTTCAGCAACCTCATATGGCACTGAATAAACTTCTTCGTGCATTTTGTGTTCTTCTACATTTTCTGAACGAACCGGCAAAAAAGTTCCCAGTCCCACATGAAGAGTAATCCACTCAAGGTCAATATTCTTTGCACGGAGTTTTTCAAGAATTTCTTCAGTAAAATGAAGCCCCGCAGTAGGGCACGCAGCACTTCCGGTTTCCTTTGCATAAATCGTCTGGTAGCGCTCACTGTCAGTATCATCATCTTCGCGGCGAATATAAGGCGGTAGCGGAATGTGACCGTTTTTTTCAAACCACGCTTCATCAATTATGAACGGAAATTTTATAGTGCGAAATTCAGTTCCTTCATCTCCGGAATTTTCTACAATCACGCCTTCACTTCCGTCAGCAAATTTATACACATTACCGCTCTTTACTTTTTTAGCGCCCTTAACCATTGTATTCCAAGTATCTCCGGCACCCATCGGATTCAAAAACATAAATTCCTGCTCACGACCGCTTGTGGTTTTTATTCCGTAACATCTGGAACGGCGCACCTTGCTGTTGTTAAAAACCATCAGAGTTCCGCTTTCCACAAGATCAGGCAAATCTTTCATCTGCAAATGCCTTACTTCTCCAGAATTTCTGCCTAAAAGCATAAGGCGATCTTGCCCGCGAATTCCAGATGGTTTCTGAGCAATAAGTTCAGGAGGAAGTTCAAAATCAAAATCAGTTAATTTCATAATTTTTTTCCGTTATTAAAAATATATAAAAGTTCTTAAAAAGAATTTTCAAAAATTTGTAAACCACAACGCCGATTGAGGAGGTGTCGAAATCAAGCGACCATTACTGATAAAATTTTCTGTTTAACAAAAAATTCCCTTAGCAACCACCCGCGCGCCGGTTACCAGCAAAATTTCTTGTTAAGAAAAAAAATCTATAAGTAACAAACCGCCCCGGTTACCACCAAAATTTTCTGTCCAACAAAAAAATCCCCTTCTTAACAAAAAATCCCGCGAGTTACCAGCAAAATCCCCAGTTAAGAAAAAATCAATTTCTTAACAAACAAAATTCCGCCAGTTACCAGCAAAATTTTCAG
>CAZXCR010000010.1:2479-15904 GCA_964639315.1 uncultured Treponema sp.
CGGTTACCACCAAAATTTTCTGTCCAACAAAAAAATCCCCTTCTTAACAAAAAATCCCTTAGCAACCACCCCAACAAAATCAATTACTAAACAAATCAATCTGCGCAGAATCTTTTTTATTTTCCAAAGGCTCAAGTCCAAGATGCTCGTAAGCTTTTTGCGTAACAATTCGCCCCCTCGGAGTCCGCTGCAAAAGTCCGCACTGAATCAAATAAGGCTCGTAGTAATCTTCAAGAGTGTCCATACTTTCGCCAATGCTGATTGCAAGCGTTTCAGCCCCCACAGGTCCGCCACCAAAATTATTAATGATTGAAAGAAGAATTTCCCTGTCGTAATGCTCAAGCCCCAAACTGTCAATTCCAAGCTTTTTAAGTCCCTTACTTACAGTTTCCTCAGTAATGATTCCGCTTCCCTCGCACTGAGCAAAATCCCGCATTCTACGCACAAGACGGTTTGTAACCCGCGGCGTACCACGCGAACACTTTGCTAAAAGAAGAGCCGCATCGTCCTCAATATCAACATTCAGAATTTTTGCAGAACGCTTTATAATCAAACTAAGTTCTTCAGGTGTATAAAACTGAAGCCGCTGAATAATTCCAAAACGCGTCTGCAGTGGCTTTGAAACCATTCCAGCCTTTGTAGTTGCCCCCACCAAAGTAAAATGCGGAATAGGAATGCGCACAGTTCTTGCAGCCGCCCCCTGACCAATCACCCAGTCTAGTTCAAAATCTTCCATCGCAATATAAAGCATTTCTTCAATGGCAGGTTTTAATCGGTGAATTTCGTCAATAAAAAAAACAGTCCGCGGCGAAATTGTAGAAAGAATTCCAGCCAAATCCTTAGGTTTATCTAAGGCCGGCGCGCTCGTAACCTTAAAATCAACTCCAAGTTCATTTGCAGTAATTTGGGCAAGAGTAGTTTTTCCAAGCCCCGGAGGTCCAATCAAAAAAAGATGATCCAAAGCTTCGTCACGAGCCTTTGCAGCCTTTATAAAAGTTTTAAGATTTTCCTTAATTGCCGACTGACCCAAAAATTCATCCAGCGACAAAGGTCTTAAAGAACCTTCCTGAACATCATCATCATTTACAAAATCCGCGCGCACAATTTTTGAATCAAAAGAATCCAAATCACTAGTGCGCGTAATTTTTGTAGAACCGCCACTTTGCTCCGCCATACTTTTAGAAGCCTGACTCGAAAGCTGAGCCACCATATTCATTTCATCGTCAGCATCAGAACGTGCATAAAGACTTTTGTGATTCACGCTTTTGTTCATTTAGCAAGCTCCACAATTGCACTGCGAAAAATAAAATCCTCTTTTTCAGAAGCAGATTTCGCTTCAAAAGAGCCGCTGTCCTTGTAAGAATCACTAAGCCTCTGAACCACCTCTTCAGCAGCCTTACGCTCATAACCCATATCCGCAAGCGCATCCACCACAGCAGAAAAAGCAGATTTTTTAGCAGCCGGAGCCGCAGAATTTTCTTCAAGATTAAGTTTGCCCTTTAACTGAAGCAGCATTTTGGCAGCAGTTTTTTTACCCACGCCCGGAACCTTCTGCAAAGTTTCAATGTCACCGCTGTCAAGCACCCGCGCAAGTTCACCACAAGCAATATTTCCCATAATTTTAAGAGCGCCCTTAGGACCAATTCCGTCCACCTTCAGTAAATCAAAAAAAAGTTCCCGCTCACTAGCAGAAGCAAATCCGTAAAGGCACATCAGCGCATCAGTATGCTGAAGCCACACAAAAACCCTTGCGTCTTCCCCAACCGCCGGAAATTCCTCAAGCGTATTTTCAGGAACATTCACTTCCCACTCAATTCCGTTCGTATCAATAAATAATTTCTGAGGCGCCTTTCCGCTCACTTTTCCGTGCAAACTGTTAAACATAAAATCATTGTATCAAAAAAAAAACGCTTGTAAAAGAATCAAAAAATTCCGCATTTTTTCTATTTTTTCTTTTGGAGCAAATTCACTAAGAATAACCCGCTTTTCAGGGTTCCGCTTCCGCTCCATACCGGCAAAAGCCGGTACGCTTACGCGCCCTTACAATCGGGGCTAGAATTTTTCTTACAAGAGCAAAGTTCTTTACTTACGGCTGCCGCTTTTTCAATCTCTTATTCCGCGCACATTAATGTGAGTAATCGCACCGGCAAGTGCATCAGAAGCGTGGTCAGGATGAGGAACAGTCTTCAAATTCAGCAGAAATTTTACGGCATTCTGCACAGTTTGCTTATCTGCATCGCGCGTTCCTGTTACAGAATATTTTATTTGATTCGGAGTATACGTATAAAGTGGAACTGCATTCTGAGCCAGGCAAAGAGTAATAACGCCCTTAGCCTCAGCCACTGCAAGCGCACTCGAAGTATTGCGGGCAAAATACAAAGTTTCCATTTCAGCTTCATCAGGTTTAAATTCATCAATTACGGCACAAAGCCTGTTATAAATTGCCAGAAGCCTCACTTCGTGACTTTCATCACTTTTTGTTTCAATTACGCCATAACTTACAAATTTAAATTTTCCGCCGCTAACATCAATCACGCCAAAACCAGTATTTGCAAGCCCCGGATCAATTCCCATTACACGCATAAAATTCCGCCTTTTACCAGCTGCCCTTATAAAAACTTCAGGCAAAAAAAAATCCCGCCAGAATTCAGCGGGACTTTTCCTGTTCAGTTAAAAATGATTTTTCAGCAGGGCTTACTCTGCATCAGGATCAAATCCTTCCGGATATTCAACTGTAGAATATACGTTCTGAACATCATCATTGTCTTCAAGTTTGTTAAGAAGTTTAGCAACTTTCTTTGCAGTTTCTTCATCTACAGACTGATAAGCCTGAGGAATCATATCTACAGAAGCAGAAAGGGTTTCCCATTCCTTAGCCTGAATTGCTTCAACAACAGCATTGAATGCAGCCGGAGAAGTATAAACTGTAATAACGCCGTCTTCATTAACGATATCATCAGCACCTGCATCAAGAGCAGCTTCCATTACTTCATCTTCAGAAACTTTTTCTGCATCAAGTTCAATAACACCCTTGCGGTCAAACATACGGCTTACAGAACCAGAAGTTCCAAGGTTTCCGCCGTTCTTTGTAAAAATATTGCGAACATCAGCAGCAGCGCGGTTATGATTATCAGTAAGAACTTCAACCAAAACTGCTACACCACCCTGTGCATATCCTTCGTAAACAAGTTCTTCGTAAGAAGTAGCTCCGTCTTCACCAGTACCCTTTTTAATAGCTCTTTCAATGTTGTCCTTAGGCATGTTTGCTGCACGTGCTTTTAAAATGGCAGTTCTTAAACGAGGGTTTGCATCTGGATCACCACCGCCCATTCTTGCAGCAATAGAAATTTCCTTAATGAATTTGGTAAACAACTTACCACGCTTTGCATCTGCAATACCTTTTGCATGTTTTATGGTTGCCCATTTACTATGTCCTGACATGGAATTCTCCTATAAAAAATAATTTTATTAGCAAATATCGAGTATTAAAAATATCACACTTAAACGTCATAAGTCAATAACTAAGAGACTTTTGTAAGGTCAGCACGGCAAAACTTACTGCTTGAGCAAACCTTTTAATGCAGAACCTGCCGCTTTTTTTGCCTCAGATTTTGCGCTTTCAGCAATTTTTGCTTCAATTTCCTTCTTTTTGGAATCAAGACTCGACTGAATATTTTCCAGAGAAGTTTTGTTCAAATTTATTGCCGAAGCAATTTCATTAAATTTCGAAACTGCCGCATTTGACTCCTCAGAAGAATTTTCAATAGAATCATTTATTTTTGCAAGAACGCTATCTTTTATATCGCTTCCGGCGCTAAGTGCCAGTTTTTTTAGGGCAGCAACAAAGGAATCAGCAAAATTTCCGCTCAAATTAAAATCAAGTCCAGCATTTTCAGAATACGAAATTTCGTAAAGCGAATTTATTTTTGTAACCGAAGAAAGTGCCGTGTTGTAATACTTGTCTATAATTTCATTTCCAAAACCGTCAGAACTCAAAGTTACAGGATTCAAAGCAATATCACCTTTTGCAGCAAATTTATTTTCATCAAAAGAAGCGCTCACGCTAAGTGCCGAACGCGAATGAACTGTTGGAATTCCTGAAGAAAGCGCAATTTTTGTTCCGTCAAAGTCAGTTGTAAAACCGCTGCCTGTGTAATCAAGAGAAATAAGTGGTTCAGTAGAATAAGAGCGGGCATCAAAAACAACACTGGCGCTGTGGCTTACATCAGAAAGCGTAAACTTGGCTGTGGCACTTGTGGTCTTTCCAGAAAAATCCTGATTTGAAGAAAGATTTTTTACTTCGGCAGAAAATCCTTCTCCGCTCGCCGCAATTCTTTCAACAAGAAATTTTGGATATTCTTCGCCAAAAGTAAGCGTAGAACCTTTTAAGCGGCGGCTTCCCTCTTTTTTCTGCGACTTTGGAGCTTTTTCTTTTGACTTTGAATTTTTTGAAGAAGCAGAAAGTTTCGAAGCTTCCGCCGCAAGTTTTTGAACCTTAGCATTATTTTTTATTTCAAGACCATAATTAATCATTTTTTTTGCAAACGGATAAAATTTTCCCAAGTAATCGTAGGCAACCGTATCAAGTGCATTTGTAAAAATTGATTTTGCATTTTTTGCGGTATCCAAAGCGTCATTTATTTTTTCCTGCGCAAATTTTTTGTCAGAAGAAACGGCATTTTTCAATTCATCAGAAAGAGCCGAAATTGAAGCTGCATCAGTTTTTACATCAGAACTTATTTTTTCCACAGAAGATTTTAGGGTCTGGCCGTTTTTTATTGCAGAATTTATTTTTTCAAGATTAGATTTTAAAACCGTAACCTCGCTGATTTTATTTATGTTGATTGATTCAAGTTCTTTTACAGAAGACGAAAAATCATTTATTTTACTTTCAAGTTCTGCCGGAGTTTCCTGCCATTTTTGCACCATTTCTTGTGCGCTTAAAATCAGTTTTTGAGAAGTAGCCGGCGTTTTTAGCGAAGAATTTATGTTTTCAACAATCGAATCAACCTTTACCTCACCAAAAGCCGTTTGCATCTGAAGCTTTAAATCTTCTAGGGCAGTTTGAGTTTTTTTGTTAAGTTCAGTCATAAAAGCCGAATCTTCATTTTGTTTTTTTTCTTCTTTTTCTTTTACCGGAAGAAGGCAACTTGTGCTTCGGTCAGTGTTGAATGCAATTCCCGAAACTTCAATATTTTCAGCGTCAAAATATCCGCGCAAAGCCTTAGCCAAATTAAAATTCAGGTCAATTTTCTGCGCTTCAAAAAGATTTTTGTATTCAGAATTTTTGTTTCCAATCTGAATTTTTGTAACAGCAAGATGAGAGTCCAAAAACGAAACTTCTACTTTTTCAATGTCAGTTTTTGCACTAAAAATACTTTGGCAGGCACTTTTTATAATTTTTTTTGCAAGCGGATTTTTAAAAACGTTCACTACAATTATAAAAGCCGCAAAAGCACAAAGCGTTGCAGTAAGCGGCAAAAGTTTAAAACGCCCCTTCTGCCCCTTAATTTCCTTTGCAAGAATTTTCAGTTTTTTTAGTTCCGCCTTAGAAAAAAGCATTTCTTCAGGGACTTTTAAATTTTCAGATTTTTTTAAATCAGTTCCCTCTTTAAAAATTGATTTTACAAAATCCAAATCTTGCGGAATTGAAATTTTTTTAAGAATTTTTTTGTCGAATTTTTTTGGCGCATAAGATTTTTTAAACAGCGAAGGAATTTTTTTTCTGGAAATATTTTTTTTATTTTCAGTTTTCGTAGCGGAATTTTTTGCCGGTACCGCGGAATTTTCAGTTTTCAAAGAAGCCTCGGTTTTTGCAGAAGACTTTTTTTCAGCCTTTAAATTTTTCTTGTCATTATTTTCACTCATAACTACGCTCCTTGAATCATTCCTGCAATTTTTTCAATCAGCGGAATTTGCTTAAGAAGCTTAACCAGCTTAAGTTTTCTAACCGCGGCAGCAATATATTTTCTCCACAAAAACACCAAAAGTGTCAAAAAAAGGATCAAGCAGGCAGGCAAACAGCGAAGCAAGAATTGTAGTCAAAGTAAAAGCCGAACGCTGAATCCGCATAAAAAAAGCAAAAATAAAAATAAAATACCACAAAAAATTGTCTTTTGGCATAAAACCAAGCAGCACCCCAAGCGCAAAGGCGTGCGAAATTGCACGAGGATCCGTATTCGAACTAAGCGCCTTAATCAATTTCGTAAAATATTTAACCATAAAATCATTCTAGCACAGTTTTTTTAGAATTTGGAGCATACTTTTTTACTTACGACCGGCCTTCTAGCCTTCGCTAATCGCTCATTCTTGCAACCTGCGGTTGCAAGAACTTTGGGCTTACACGCGCGGGCTAAATTTTTTTATTCGCCAATATTTTTCTTTCTTGCGGCAAAAATTTGATTTGAAAAAAAATTTTTCGTATAATCAGCGTATGATTATCAATACTGGTGCCAGAACCGACACAGTTCAGTATTTTTCTCCATGGCTTTTAGAGCGTTTTAAAGCAGGATACGTACTCGTAAGAAACCCAATGTTTCCTCAAAAAATTACGCGTTTTTCGCTAAGCCCAGACGTAGTTGACTGCGTAATTTTCTGTTCCAAAAACTATGAACCAATTTTAAGCCGACTCAACGAAATCACAGACAAATTCAATACTTATTTTTTTTACACAATCACCGCTTACGAACGCGACATAGAACCTAATGTTCCGCATTTTGATAAAAGCATCGACACTCTTTTTAAACTCGAAAAAATTGTTGGAAGGCAAAGAATCTGCTGGAGGTACGATCCGGTTTTTATAACAAAAAAATATTCAATTCAGCAGCATTTAATTACTTTTGAGCATATGGCAGTAAGGCTCAGCGGACATATTGACCGTTGCGTTTTCAGTTTTGTAGAATTTTATAAAAAACTAAAAGAAAATTTCCCGGAACTTGAAGAAATCAGCAAAGAAGATAAGAAAACTCTTGCTTGCGAAATGGCAAAAATTGCTAAGAGACACAAAATTCTTCTTCAAACCTGCGCCACAAAAGAAAATTTTGAACAATACGGAATCAAAAAAAGCGGTTGTGTTACTTTAGATATTCTTTCGAAGGCAAACGGTGGCATAAATTTTAAAGATTTAAAACATTCTGGAATGAGAGCAAACTGCCACTGCATTCTAAGCCACGACATTGGCGCATACAACACCTGCCCTAACGGCTGCAAATACTGCTATGCAAATCAAAATCCGGAACTTGCGCTAAAAAATTACAATGAATGCAAAAACAATGTTTCGTCTCCAATTCTATTGGGCAACATTTCCAAAGATGATGTAATAAACATTGCAAATCAAAAATCTTATCAAATAAAGCCAGACTTGCAGCTGAAACTTTTTTAGGAAAATGCAAGACACGGTGGTTGAGCTTGTACCGCAACCTTCGGTTACGTATGCCCACATTCGTTGGCAACACGAGTTTGTCGCAAGCGAAACTCGTGGGATTGTTTTGTTAAGAAATTGATTTTTGTGGGACAGAAAATCTTGTCAGCAACAGCCACAAACTCGCAGAGCAAGCTTCGCTTGCGGCTTTTTTTGTTAAGAAATAGATTTTTTATAACAGAAAATTTTATCAGTAATAGTAGCTTGATTTCGACAAGCCCAATCGGCGCTTAGATGATTAATTGTAAAAGTCAGATTTTAACCTTTTAACAAAAAAAAATCCCCTGGTTAAGAAAAACTCTTCGACATTACCTGCGCCCTGTTACTAACAAAATTTCCTGTAACAAAAAAAATTTCTCTTAACAAAAAAAAATCCCCTACTTAACAAAAAAAACCTCTAAAAACCGAAGTCTTTAGAGGCTTAGTAAACAAAACTAATTTTTTGAAGCAAGAATTTTTTGTGCAGCTTCTTTTACGCTTATGCCAGAAAACATTTCCCGCGTCTTTAAATTTTTTAAAGTCAGTTTATTTTCTTTAGCTTCATCCGCACTGATTAAAATTCCCCAAGGAATTCCCTTCTTGTCAGTAACAGAATACTGCCTTGCCATTTTTACAGGGTCTGGGAAAACTTCTGTGCTAACTCCCTCTTTTCTAAGAAGCCCTGCAACTTTTTGAAAATGAATTGCAAGAGAAGCGTCCGTGTTGTAAATTTCCGCATCAAGATACGAGCCTTTTTTAGTGCAAAGTCCAAGTTCATTAAGGGCCGCAATAAGTCTATCAAGACCAATGCTTGCTCCCACACCAGGAACTTTTTCTTTCATATAAAGACCTGCAAGATTATCATATCTTCCGCCAGAACAAACCGACCCGATTGAAGGAAGATCGTCTAAAAAGGTTTCGTAAACAACGCCAGTGTAATAATCGAGTCCGCGAGTAATGCTAGGGTCAAGAACGTAAGTCTGTTCAATTTGTGCAGCCTTCATCATTTCGTAAATGTCTTTCATTCGCTGAACATCGCTTCCTTCTCCGCCAGCAAGTTCTTCCAGATGAGCAAGAGTTGACTGCCAGTCCGACTGCGGCTTTATGTAATCAAGAATTTTTTCTGCACTTTCACAACTGCCTGTAATTTCGCAAAGTTCTTTTTTTACTTCTTCTTCGCCAATCTTAGCAAGCTTGTCTACTGTGCGCAAAATATCTTCTGATTTTTCACTTGCGCCAAGTCTTTCCAAAAATCTATTGAAAATTCCGCGGTGATTAACGTGAATTTTTATTTTATCAACTCCAATCGAAGACAAAGCTGCCTTCATCAGAGCAAGAGTTTCAAAATCACTGGTTGCGCTGTCTGAACCGACTGTGTCAAAATCGCACTGAACAAATTCTCTGTAACGTCCAGCCTGAGGTTTTTCTCCGCGCCAAACCTTAGCAATATGATAGCGCTTGAACGGAAAATAAAGTTCTTCTTTGTGTTCAGCAGTAAAACGTGCAAATGGAACCGTAAGATCAAATCTCATTGCAACATCGCGTCCGCCGTTATCTTCAAAACGAAAAACCTGCTTTTCAGTTTCACCACTGCTTTTCCTAAGAAGAATTTCTGTATACTCAAGAACCGGTGTATCAATTGGAACAAAACCGTAAGCCCTGTACGTACTCGTAAGTTTTTCTTCCAGTTCCGCACGGAAAATTTCATCTTGAGGAAGAAAATCCCTAAATCCCTTTAAAACTTTTGCTTGAATTAAATCTGCCATAATGCTTTTATTTTATTGATTAACTCGCCTTTATGCAATTATATTTGAAGACACAAAAAACTCAAAAAAACCGGTGATTGAGAGAGTTGAAACCACCAACCCTTAGTGTATATTTGACTTTTGAAATTGACTTTTGAAATTGACTTTTCACAGGAGAATTTATGATTTTTGCAGTTGATATAGGAAACACAAATGTTGTTATTGCCGCCATTGAAAATCAGGAAGTAAAAAAAATTTGGCGCATTGCAACAGACACAAAACGCACCGCAGACGAATATACATCGATTGTAATTTCTATGCTGCGGGACGGAAATTTTACCCCAGAAGATTTTAGCGATTCTGTGCTAAGTTCTGTAGTGCCCTCGCTGATTGGAGTTTTTATAAATGTGTGCAGTTTTATCTGCAAAAAAAAGCCCTTTATTGTAAACGGTCAGCTTATGAAAATAGAAAGTTTTCCCATTCACTGCCCTAGCGGAGTCGAAAATCAGCTTGGAACCGACTTAATCTGCAATGCCGTTGCCGCAAGAAATCTTTTTAAGGGAAGCCCTGCAATTACAGTTGACTTTGGAACGGCACTTTCCATAATCGCAATAGACTCGAAGGGAACCGTGCGTGGCGTTTCAATCCTGCCGGGACTTGCAACCGCGGTACATTCGCTTTCGTCAAACACAGCGCAGCTTCCTGAAGTTCCGCTAAAAGCACCGACTTCAGTTTTGGGGCTAGACACAGTAACTTCAATTCAGTCAGGAGTTGTTTTAGGTTACAAAGGACTTGTGGAATATCTTGTAAAATCAATGAAAGATGAACTTGAAAAAGTCACTGGCGATAAAAAAGAAAATATAAAAGTTGTTGCCACAGGCGGATTAAACAGCGTTCTAAAGCCAATTACAGACTGTTTTACGGTTGTTGAAAAAAATTTAACTCTGAACGGACTTTCCCTAATCTTTGAATGGAGCAAAAATAATCCAGTTCAGATTTAGTAAAGGGCATCTGGTAAAAAATCATTTTCAATGCTTTTTTACCAGATGCCTGCGAATTTTAAGTCTTTGAAATATAAAGACTTAAAATATCGCTTTTTTTAAGTTACCTCTAAAAATTGCAATTTTTAGAGGTTCCCTTAAAAGCAAATTCCGATTTTGTTGCAAGTTTTACTTACTTGAAGCGAATTTTTTTTCTCAAGTTTGCGACTTTTTCTCGCGCACACAGTGCGCACGGCTGTAAATTTTTTCAGGAAACCGCTGTTCGTCGCAACCTTGCGGTTGCTGACGAGTTTTCTTGCGAAAACTCGCAGATTTTTGTTGCTAAGAAATTGATTCTTTTTAACTGCAAATCATATCAGTAACTGGCACTTTGTGCCGGAACTCCGGGCCTCCATAGCAGGCTAAGTCTCTTGGTAAAATTTTTGGCGTACTCTTGAAACTGCGTTGAGAGTTAAGAAAATAAATTTTATTAAAACTCAAAATTCGCCCTAATAAAAAAAGCCTGGTAAAAATTCTAATCTCTACCAGGCGAATTAAAGCATTGTACCAATAAATTTTATTTTATAATGCTGGAGTTTCAGCTGTTTGTGTTTCAGAAGAAGTTTCTGCTGGGCTTCCTGGAACTTCAGTATTTTCGGTCAAAGTTTCTTCCTCCACAGTTTCTGAAGCTGGAGCAGAAAAGTTTTGCACTTCATTTTCTTTTAAAAGCTGCTCCTCTTTTACAATTTCATGTGCTCTAACTTTTGCAAACATAGACTTTATTTGAAAAGTAACTTTTTCACTAGCAGCTAAAATGCCCTTTTCATAGCCAAGTCCTATATCACCGCTGCCATAAACACTTGCAATTGGACGTCCGCTCAAAAAGTCAACAAAGGAAAGCGAAAGAACAATCTGATTTCCTTCCACAGAATATCCTGTGTTTACTAAAAAAGCGCCCTTGAGTTCTTCTTCAGAAAGAGAAGCAAATTCATTTTCTCCAAGGGTTTTTAGTCCGGCTTTGTTCAACGCGTCAAACACACTCACTTCAAATCCGCAAAGAGCTGGGTTTACGCTACCTTTTAAAGCACTTGTGTTTACAGCCGCAACAGAATAATCCTTAATTGCAGCAGATTCAGAAACAATGTAATTTGTTGTGTTGCAGGAAACAAAAATTAATGCTGATGAAAGAATTGCTAATAATGACTTTTTCATAAAAATTCTCCATATTTTTTAATGCATTTTTGTAAAGAAAAAAATTATTTCTTTTACAATACGATAATAGCAGAATTTTATTTTGTCAACTTTTGAAGAAAATTCAAAATTCAAAAAAAATTGCAGTTTTTACCAGAAGTTTTTCGCAAGGTCAGTTTTTTACAAAAAAATCCTCAAACTGAACGCCGCTTCCGTCATCAACATCTTTTTGAAGCTGAGAACCCAAAATTTCTTTGTAATAACGCGGATGAATTCCAGGACTAAGAATTTTTTCTGTACGCAAAATTCCAACGTCGCCTTCACGAACAAAATCACCTTTTTTTAAATTGCGCATATAATGCAAAGAACGATTTGTTCTTCCGTAGTTGACACTTTCGCTTTTTGAAAGTTCTTTAATTCCACTTCCAAGACATTTAAAAATTTTTTCTTCGCTAAAAGATTCTTTTAACTGCTTAATAATTTCGCAAAAACATTCACTGCTGATTTCGTTTTCACAAAGATTTTGTGTTTTACAAAAATTTCCGTTTCGTTTTGCAAAATCATCTTTTTTGAATCGATTTATAAGAGCCTCAGTTTGATGCACACAGTGAACCATAAGTTCAAATTCTTCTTTTTCCAGCGCAACTGGGTCATCAAGCCCGTCAGTTTTTTTACTCAAAGTTATGTGCTTTTCGATTACACAAGCGCCCATTGCGGTTGAAAGTACAGGAACCAAAACTGGACTTAATGAATGATCTGAAATTCCCGTTGGAACACCAAAAATTTGGCGAAGAGTTTTTACACATTTTACGTTGTATTCTTCTTCCGGAGTTGGATAAAAAGTTGAACAGTGCAAAAGAGTAAGCGCATTTTGGCAACACACATTTTCTTGTGAATCGCAAAGTTTTTTTTGCCGCAAAATTCCAAGCGCCTCTTCCAAATCACCAAGTTTTGAAACACCACTTGAAAGAATCAAGGGAATTTTCCCATAAACTTCAGAAATTTTTTGTAAAAGAGGAATGTGATTTACTTCGGGACTTGCAATTTTTATTGCATCAGGCTTTATTTTTTCAAGTTCAGCAAGCGATTTTAATCCAAAGGGTGAACACACAAATTTCATTCCAAGAGAATGAGTGTATTCAAGACATTTTTCAAAAAAATCTGGGGAAACTTCAAGGTCTTTAAATCTTTGGTAAAGAGGAGTTTTGCCTCCAGGAAGATTTACAAATCCTGTGTTTGGATGAAGAATTTCATCAGCATAAACCCACTGAAATTTTACACTGTCGGCACCAGCTTCCTTACATTCATCAATAAGTTCTTTTGCCTTACTAAAGGAACCTGAATGACTTGTTCCAATTTCTGCAATTATATTCATTTTTTTCTCTTAAGATTTAAATTCCACGAAGCGCACTTTCGGCCTTAAGTTTAGTGTCGAAAATTTTTACTAAGCTTTCGTCAAGCCAGCCCTTATCAAAATGGTACCACACAATTTTTCTCTTTTCGCCAGAATCTTCCAGGTCATTTTCAAGAACGGTGCGCTTTCCTGTAAGCATAAAAATTTCGCCCTTTCTTGCATTTCCCAAAACTTCGCTTGAAAAACTGCAGTCAGCACGAAAAGCCGCATAAGGAACCACAACCAGCGCCCACTGTATATCAGGTGCAATATCAATTATATCAGCGGAATTTAAGGCAATCTGATCTTTTTTATTGCAGGAGGTAAAAGTGAACAAAGAAATTAAATTCAATGTCAGAATAAGGAAAATTACTTTTTTCATTTTGACTTCCAAATTTTCTGAGCATATTCTTTTACTTGGTCATAAATCAAAAGGTCAGAATCTACAAAACTAAGTTTTTTTATTTCGTCAAAATCAACCCACTTGTATTCAGAATGTTCCGTGAGTTTGTACTTGAAAAAAAGTCCTCTGTGAGGCACAAAAATTCTGTACGCATGCAAAAGCCGCTTTTCTCCGCGATGTTCAAATTCGCCTTGAGCAATCAATTCTCCTGCCCTAATTTTTACGCCGAATTCTTCTTTAAATTCCCGGATTAAAGCAGTTTTTTCATCTTCGCCCTCTTCAACTTTTCCACCAGGAAATTCCCAGCGGTTTCC
>CAZXCR010000011.1:0-3004 GCA_964639315.1 uncultured Treponema sp.
ACAGTAACCTTAAGCGAAGACGAAGAAAAAACTCTTGAAATAACAGTAACTGTAAATCCAGCGGAAGCAGCAAAATACTTGCTTACTATTACACTCGATGAAAAAGTTGCAGCAAGTGCTTCTAGCGTAGTTGTAACTTATGCTGGACAAGAAGGTGATGAAACAGACTACGAAACTTACACAGCAAATGCAACCGTAACTGCAGATACAGACAACAAAACCTGGACTGCAGAATTAGTAGAAGCTTATGCAAACAGTTGGAACTGGTTCAATAATATTACTGTTGCTGTTTATGATGAAGATGGTAATCCAATTGATGAAGAGATAGAAATTGATATAACTAATTTTGAATATACAACTGAAGGTGTAACAATTACAGTTTCTGTTTACGAATCATCAACAACTAGTCTTACAATTACGTTGACCGGATTTGAAACTGTTCCAGTTGCCGGAACCGTAACTTATGCAAACGGTGAAGACTCTACAGCTGATGGTTATGCTGAAGAAACAGTTGATATGGTAATTGCTGCAGACGGTGCTAGCGCAACTGTTGAAATTAGTTCTGACTACTGCAACTCAAACAAGTGGTTCTACATTAGCGAAATTAAGCTCTACTCTGATGCTGAAAAGGCAACAGAAATTACAGGCTTCGAGGCAACTTATGATAAGTGGCAAGACTTTACAGCTGTTAAAGCAGTAACTCTTGCAGTTGAAGATACAAGCATATCTTATTCATTCCCTTACACTTCTGACACAATTACAGTTGCTTCTCAAGGATACACAAAAGTTCTTCCTGCAAGTGCATTTGCTGACTTAACAATTGCATCAGTAACTATAACCGTTTCAACTACAACAGATGATGTTACTTGGGCTTCTGTTTGTGCTGCAAGTACTTATGATGAAACAGTATACAATTCTGTTACACTTGGAACTGCTTCAGAAATTACAAGCGAAACATTTATTTCTGCTCTTAAGACAAACGGTTTGTACATCCAAACACCTGCCGGAGACTTTACAGTAACTGTAGATTATTCTGAAACCGCTGCAGCAACAGCAACTAAAACTATTAATTCACTTAGTGTAACTGTTGCAAACGGCTGGTCGTCATACAGCACAGATGGTAGTGTTATTGCTGCATCAAATTTTGCTGATCTTGAAATTACCCAAATTGACATTACAGTAACTCCAGGTGATGGCTGGACAAGTGCCACAGATGATAGCTTTGGTGCTGGATATGGTACTACATGGGCATGCAACTGCACAGGTTCTGACGGTGTTTACACAGGAACAATTACTGATTCTTCAAAAATTGCTGGAATACAAGAAAGTGGTCTTGGCTTTGGTGGAAACTCTTACGGAAGTGCTACTGTATCTTTAACTATTACATACAAAACTTCTGATAGTAGTGAAGAAACAAGCAACTAAATTTTTTATTCATTCCGGATATTTGTTATAATGATTTTATAAAAATGTGATTTCCGGAAAAAGATTTTCCCCGCATTTGTAGAAAAGTTTTTTGCACTTGCGGGGATTTTTTTTGATATGAGATTTTTGCCGTAAGAAAAAGATTTTGGGCGGTAAAAAAATTTAGTCGGGCGTGGAGCCATTGCGAAGCAAGCGGCTGCGGGAACCGCAGCTGCCGAACGGAATGAGTGAGTGGCGGAAGGCCCGCGCAAGTAAAGAAATTTGCTCCAGATAAAAATAAAATCAATACGCGAAATTTACACGTATTGTAAAAAAATGGTATACTTTGACTATGAGCACACGGAATAAAACTGTAACGCAAAATGATGTTGCCCGCGAAGCCGGCGTTACACGAAGCATGGTAAGTTATGTAATCAGCGGCAATTCGGAGCGTTCTGTAGCCCCTGAAACCCGCAAAAAAATTCTTGAAGTTATAGAAAAATTGGGGTACCGGCCAAACAAGGCAGCTCAAGCTTTGCAGCAGGGAGACGTTGCTTTTGCAGAAAAAAAAATCGGCATAATCTTGAACAGTGCTGATGTTTTTCGTCGCCCTTACTACACCGAAATTATTGCAGGAATTCACACTGCCGCTCACGAAAATAATTATCACGTAAGTTTTATCCGTTTTTTTGATGAATTAAAAAATCCTGTGCTTTTTAATGAACTTATTCATTCCGAAGAAATTGGCGGTTTAATTTTAGTTTCCACCGACCAAAGTATTAAGTGCGAAGAAGATAAAAAAATCATTGTAAAAATAAAAGAGCGCATAAAAAATGTTGTGTGTGTGGAATGGAAGTGCGAAGGTTTAAGCAGCGTAATGTTTGACCGCCAGGAAACCGCCCGTAAAGCAACAGAATTTTTGATTAGTAAAAAATATCCGCAAATTATTTATATTGGTCAGAATGACGACCGCGTACTTGGCGTTCAGCAGGCTTTAATGTTGAATTCGTATCCTGCACAGATTAGCGAATTTTATAAGGCTGAAGCTTTTGATTTGAATGGCGGATACCAGGCCATAAAGGAACTTTTGAAAAACGGTGAGCAGTTGCCGCGTGCAATTGTGTGCGGTTCTGACGAAGTTGCGATTGGTGCTATGTGCTGCCTTAACGAAAGCGATATTTTGATTCCGCAGCAGGTGGCTTTAATTAGCATAGATAATCTTGAAGTTTCAGAGTACACGAATCCGCCGCTTACCACGATGAATGTTCAGAAAAGCAATATGGGTGAGCGTGCCGTAGAAATGATAGTAAAAGGTACAGCCGGTCAGGGTGCCGACGCAGTAAGCATAAGCCTTCCCACAGAACTCGTAGAACGAAAATCCTGCTAGAATCCTGCTGGCAACTGGCGGGGCGCGGTGCTTGCGCACGGGGTTACTAGCGGTAATTTTTTTTTCTCACACGGATTTGTGATTTGCTACGCAAATCACTGTTTTTTTTGTTAGCAAAAACATTTTTTTTAACTGAAAATTTCGTTAGTAACTCGCGAAAGTATTTAGTAGCCTTCGGCGGTTTCGCACAGCATCTGTTAGGTAAAAGATGTG
>CAZXCR010000011.1:3104-15419 GCA_964639315.1 uncultured Treponema sp.
AAAAGAAAAAGCCCCGGTGGTTGCGTCCCCGCTGAAAATCGCCACTACTGAATTTTTCCAAGTTCACGGCATTGTGCAAGACCGCTTTCGTCGGGAGTAAGATTTATTTTTAATCCTTCTCCGTTTAGAACTTGTGCTCCGGCGGTTTTAATGCGATCTGCCCAGTCCCGCAGCCACTGACCGTCTCCCCAGTCATAAGAGCCGAATATTGCGACTTTTTTTCCGCCTAAAGAAGCTTCAATTTTGCTATAAAAATCTTCCATGCTGTCTTCAAGAACTTCGTCACCCATTGCAGGACTTCCCAGAATAATCACGTCACAGGCTAAAACTTCAGCGGCATCTGCATTTTCTGCCGTAAGCAAAAGAACTTCAGCGCCACTTTCCTTTGCTCCTTCTGCCACAGCATTTGCCATAGCCTCTGTGTTACCAGTTGTACTTGCATAAACAACAGCTTTTTTCATTTTCTTTCCTCCATTTTCTGCTGATTGCGGGAATTTCTTCCCCTTTATCAAGTAGACTGCAGCATTTTTTACTGCATTCCTTAAACTCTTTCATTTTGATTTTTGCGTCTTCCACATTTCCGTAAACTGACCAAAAGCCGCAGTATTTGCAGTTGCATCCGGAATTTACTTCAAAACCCAGAACGTCCTCGAGCGGATACCCTAAAAAAATTCCTATTTCGTGCGGAAATTCCTGGACCGAAGAAAGTCGGTACAAAAGTTCGCCAAGGACTGCGTCAAATCCCAAACTTAAGTCGTAGTTTTTTTGAATTAAATATTTTTGTGTCTGAATTGAAAAAATCGTTTTTTCCAAAAGTGATTTGTCGTAAATAAAGATTAGGTAAAGGCTTTTTGAGCGGCGGATTATTTTTATGAAGATATTCTGATTTTTTAGTTCTGAACTCCACTCAAGAATTTTTGCGTACTGATTAAAAAGGGTTTCCTGATTTACAGAAAGAAGACTTGCAGGTTTTATTCCGCACAGTGAAGGGGCGGTGCAGTGTAAAACTGTGTGTTCAAAATTCTTCATGATTTTTCCGCCTAAAAATTTTGCCGATTAAAAAGAAAAAGCCGGAGTATGAAGATTTTCATTGTGGCTGTGTAAGGAGAATACCAGTCATACTCCAGCTTTATATTCGAGGTTGAGTTAGTTGTATTTAACTAACTATAGTTAATGTATGCTAACTTAAAAAAATAGTCAATATCTTAAACAGAAAATTTTAAAAGGGACGTGTGGATTTTTTTTTGTCTGTGGATTTTTTAGTTAAGAAAGTGATTTTTTAGTAACGCACAAGCCAAGCTTAGCCCGGATTGTAGCGGCGCGAAGCGTTCAAAACCGCAGGTTTTGAATGAAACCGCGGAAAGCCGGTTTTGTAAAAAAATTGCGGGCATGGTTACTAACAAGGCATTTTTTTTGAATTGAAATTTTTGTTTGCTAAGAAAATCTCTGCGACATTACGCGCCCGCAGTAAATAAAAAGACTCGCTCCAAATAATTAAAACTTGCAACAAACTCGAATTTTAACCTACGTATTTCTTCGCACAATGAATTCTTTGTTTGGGGAAATTTTTCTTACTTCGTTCTTTTTTTTATATTTTTTGTAAAGAACTTCCTGTGCCCTTACAATCTGCTGCTTTTTTGCCGGAACATTTTGTTTCCATTTGCCACTTTTTTCTAGCGTGTAACTGTGTGTGTTGTCTTCAAAGTAAAGCCGCAAAATGTCTTTTATCGTTTTAAAAACTGTGCTGTCGGTTACTGGGAACATAAGTTCTATGCGGCGGTCAAGGTTGCGTTCCATCCAGTCGGCACTGCTCAAGTAAAGTTCTTCGTCGTCTCCATTCTGAAAATAAAAAATCCGCGAGTGTTCAAGATATCTGTCAATTACGCTTACAACTGTAATATTTTCGCTCAAATTTTTTATTCCCGGAACAAGGGTGCAAATTCCGCGCACGTTCAGCTCAATTTTTACTCCGGCACGGCTGGCTTCGTAAAGTTTCGAAATTATTTCTGGATGGCACAGGCTGTTCATTTTTGCAACTATATGACCTGGCATTTCGGGACTGCTTCTTTTTATTTCGCGATCAATCATTTCAATCAGGCGAGTTTTTAGTGTGACTGGCGCCATATAAAGATGATGCATTGTTTGCAAAGCACTGTATCCGGAAATCACATTAAAGAATAAAGTTGCATCGTTCGCAATTTCTGGGTTCGAAGTAAAGATTGAAAGATCTGAATAGGCTTTTGCCGTGTTTGGATTGTAATTTCCTGTGCTTAGGTGAGCATAGCGTCTTATTCCATCAGATTCGCGGCGCACAACCAAAAGAATTTTTGCGTGTACTTTTAAATTTACAACGCCGTAAACTACAATTACTCCGGCTTTTTCCAGCTCTTCTGCCCACGAAATATTGCGTTTTTCATCAAAGCGCGCCTTTAGTTCCACAAAAACCGTTACTTGCTTTCCATTTTGCGCCGCTTCCTTAAGCGTTTTTACAATCGGACTGTTGCTGCCGGTTCTGTAAAGAGTCATTTTTATTGCAAGAACGTCTTTGTCCCAGGCTGCATCGTGAATAAACTGCAAAACTGGCTCGTAACTTTCGTAAGGCACGTTCAGCAAAATATCGTGCTGGCGAATGCTGTTCCAGAAAGTGCCTTCTTTTGGCAGCGTAACCGGATAAAAATTTTTCCATTCAGGATTTACAAGTTGCTCAATTCCTTCGTTTTGCCGCAAAGACATAAGCGATTTTAAATCCATAAGTCCGTTTACAACATAAATGCTGTCGTTATCAAGAGAAAGTTTTTTTTGAATAATATTGCGAAGTTTTTCGCTGGTATTTGAACACTGCATTCTTACAACAAACGAAGACTGTCGCTTTTCCAGAACTTCTTCCATTGCCTGAATGAAATTTGAAGTTTTTTCTTCGTCAACTGCAAAATCCGCGTCGCGTGCAATTTTAAAAATAAGTGATTCTTTGATTTTGTAGCCCGGAAAAAGATAGTAGCCGTAAGCGCAAATAATATCTTCGAGCGTTGTAAACTGCTTTTTTTTGTCTTGCGAAGGAAGATAAATAATCCGCTCCACATTTGAAGGAATTTCAACAAGTGCAAAAATGTCCTTTTGTTTTGTTGAAAGAAGCGTTTCTGAGGCACTTATATTTTCTCGTTTTTCAAGAAGAAATGCCGCATTCAACCTTAAATTTCCAATGTGCGGAACCGAAATTCCGTCTGTTCTGAGCGGAGTTAAAAGCGGGAAAATCTGATTTTTAAAAAGTGATTCTGCAACTGATTTTTGTTCCGGCGTGTAATGCTCGTACTTTACGTAATTTAAGCCTTCTTCAGAAAGTTGCGGAAAAATTTCAGAATTAAGGGTGTCGTAGCAAATTTTTGTAATTTGATGAGTTCTGCTTGAAATTTTTGCAAGAACTTTTTCAGGCAAAAGACCCGAAGCATCTGCTTTTAGCGGATTTTTTTTTAGTTCCCGCATAATTGAAGCAACGCGTACCTGGAAAAATTCATCAAAATTGCTTTCTGTAATTGCCAGAAAATTCAGTCTTTCAAGAAGAGGAAGGTCTTTTTTTATTCCTTCGCACAAAACTCGGTAATTGAATTCAATCCAGCTTAATTCACGATTAAAAAATTTTTCTTTTATCATACGAGAACTACCTTATATCCAAAAACATTTTCAAATAAGTCACTTTTTTGGCTAAGCGCAAGTTTTTCCAAGTTCAGATTTTTGTTTCCTTTTGCACGAATTGTCATACTGTCGGCGGCAAAGTGAACTGTAAAATCCTTAAAATTCTGCTGATGTGAGCGGTCAAGCGCATCCGCAACTCGAAGAATTGCAGTCAACTTTAGAACAAGAATTCTTGTGCTTCGGGGAAGAAATTTAAATTCGCCGTCGTCCTGAGAAGGCATATCTCCGCGATGAAAATACGTAATCAGCGCAACCAAAAGCTTGTCGTCGCGGCTAAGTCCAAAAATTTCGCTGTTGCTTATAATATATTTGCTGTGCACATTGTGATGCTGGGATCGTATGAACATTCCAATGTCGTGCAGAAGAGCGCTTATTGCAAGAAGTTCCCGCGCATGAGAATCAAGACAAAGTTCTTTTTCAAGTTCATCAAAAAGTCTGAGGGAAGTTTTCATTACAAAGTTTGCGTGCCTTTCATCGCCGTTGTATTTTCGTAAAAGAGCATTTGCACTTGCAAGAATTTGCTGAGAAAAGTCGTGCGTAAGTTCAGGATTTTCCAGCCCGATTCTGCTTAAAATCATTCCTTCGCGGATTGAAGTTTCTGGTACAAGAATTGTGGAACATTTTGTAAATTCCAAAAACATTTTGTATGCCAAAAGTGAAATTTGCATACTCTGAGCATCGTCATAACTTAAGTTAAAACGCGAAATACATTCTTCTACAGAAGAGTGGGTTATTTCATTTACAAAATTTTCGAATTCACTTCGTTCAATTTCCCACAAATCCAAAGAAATTTGTTTGCCCACACTGTGTGCCGCAATTTTCATATCGCTGTTTACGCCAATAAATTGCTTAAGTTTGTCAGTATTAATTTCTGCCCTTAGGGAAGTTCTTGTGTTGCGGATAAATTCTCCAATGTAACTTTCGCCGTCCTCTAAGTTGCCAAACATTTCCCTCATTCGCTGCTCAATAATGACTGTTCCCATCCGCAGACTGTGAGCGCTAATCATATGCCCATTCTGCATAAGCATAAGTTCAGTAGAGCCGCCGGAAATTTCAATGATGATTGAAGCGGAGTTTTGAAACTGACTTCCTTCTTTTTTCATACATTCAGCAACCGCAAGGTACATAAGTCGATTTTCTTCGATTCCGTCAGCGATATGTGCCGAAAATCCTGTTTTTACAAAAATTCTGTCTAAAAAAGGGTCGCGATTGCTTGCTTCTCGAACGGCACTGGTTGCAATTACGTAAACATCGCTTTGCTTTATTCCCCAGCCAGCAAGTTGTTCCGTGTAGCGATTTAAAATCTGAATACAGGAAAGAATTGTTTCCCGCGAAATTGAACCGTTCGTAAAAACATCATGACCTATTCGTACAGGCTGTTCACTTTTGTCGAGAATATTGAATTTTTTGTTTTGATTATTTACGGCTTCTGCGACCATCAAACGAATGCCCGTAGAGCCAATTTCAATAACTGCTAACGATGCATTCATTTTTTGTATGGCTCCTTAAAGCTTGTCTATAAGCATTGAGCACTTTCCAGAAGGAATTGGAAGTGTTTTTTTCTTTTGATCCAGAATGTTGATTGTAAAATAATAAAGTTTTTCACTTTCCATCTGGACTTCCCAACCGCGGGTGCTTTTGTTGCTTAGAATTGTAATAAGATTTCGCTTTAGTGAAAGTTTTTCTATTCCCATTATTTCAAGATTTGGAATAACCCAGTCAACAGTTTTGCGCGGAAGACTTATGTTCAGTCCGATTACATTTTCAATCATAATTGCGATTGTAGAAAGACCAGCATAATGCAAGAATCGTACGCGTGGGAAATCTTCTTCGCTGCGGCAAGTTGCAGGACCTTCTTTTTTAGGAAGATAAGCTTCGTACAAGTCGCCTTTCTTTTTTGCATCCAGCGGACTCAATCCTTCAAGAATAAAATAAAGGTGACGTATTGCACATTCTCTTGCAAAATCATAGCGCTGATATTTTTCGAGTCCCTTAATAATCATAAAATTAAATGGCGGGAAAACAGAACCCTTGTAACCTTCGCCACTTTCCTTAAAATCAGGAGAATCTGCACTCAAAGAAGGGAACGGATGTTCAGTACCAAAGGTTTGCGGATTGCTTAAGTGCGCTATAAGAGCGTCGGCTTTATCTGCATTTGGAAGTTCAGCAAGTAACGGCCAGAATCCTGCAATAGTTTTTTGTGGAAGTCGCTGCTCATCTTTGTCTAGGTCGTGGTAAAAATTCGTTTCAGAATCCCACATAAGCGAATTGATTCTTGTTTTAAGACTAAAGTACATTTTTTTGTACTGAAAGCTCAAATCTTTGTCATTAAGAATATCGCCTAAAGCTGACATATGAGCCGCATTTATTGCCATACAACTGTTAAAGTCAACTGGATAATACGTTCCTTTTCTAGGAGAATTAAACATTCCTGAAGATTCAAACGGGGCTGCATAAAGTCCGTTCTGTTTTTTAAACGTTCTGTCAAGCCAGTCCATATACTTTTGCAGAACAGGCATAACTTCCTTTACGCGCCTTTTATTTGCACTTTTGTGGTAAAGATTGAATTCAGCCCACGCAAAAAGAGGAAGTCCTACACCTTCAGGATTTTTTTTGTCATCAAGAATTGCTTTGTTTGTTTTTAAATCGTACTTGCAGCGGATTGCGCCGTTTTCTTCCTGATGTTCGTAAAAATAATCAATATTCTTGTTTGCCGGATAATTTCTGTTTGAGTAAACTAAAAAAAATGATGAAAAAATTGATTCAGTTTGGTCTAAAATAAGATTTCCGTGAAGAGGATAAACAAAGTATCCGTTAGAATCAGTTTCACCCGTAACAGGATTGATCCAATAGTCGCCAATCCAGTTCCATGTTTTGTCATAAATATCAACAAAATCCTGGTCGTAAAAGTGAATCTTTGGAAAATCGTGCTGGTTCAAAATAACTCCTGTGCGCAAAAAAACGCAAATCTATCTTTTACAAGTATAACATAAAATCGCGTAAATATGAAGAAAAATCGAATTTTTTATATTTGGTCAAGTCAAAAGCGCCTTTGCTGCAAAAAAAAATGTTGGGAGCCTCTGGAAATTAAAAATACTAAGAGACCCTTATTTTATATCACAAAAATCGGTGATTTTATGAAATTTTCTTTAAAAATCACAAAAAAAACACAAAATTTTTATGAAAGTTTCAAAATTTTTTACTGCTTAGAAAAATTGTCTGCAGGGTCGCAGAAAAGCCGTATAAGTTCAATTTTAGACTTGTGCCGGCTCTTTATAAGCAAAGTTTCGTCCTGCGACTGATAAACGTAACCTGAAGAATTGTAGGTTTCAAAGCGCGGATCAGTGCGGAACATTTGCCGCTGAATTTCAATCTGCGAGTGGAAGGTTGGAATTCCGTTAAAAATAATGTGATGCGTGTACGAAAGCGGGAAGTCAATGTTTATGTTCACAATATTTTCAGAATCGATTTCGTAGTTGATTGAAGATGCACAGGTCCAGGCCCAAACGCATTTATTTCCGTAGTAGCCAAGAATTTCTGTGTGCGGATAAAATTTGTTGTCTTCTGCAAGAAGAGGGTAAAGTTCTGCAAGTTCAAAAAGTTCAGGAGTTTTAGCTTTTAGTGCCGAATTCATAATTAAATATCCTGAAGAAACAAGTTCTGTCCTGTTAAGAACGGTTCCGGCTTTTACAAGAGCGTTTCCTGCGGTAACTGTTTGTTCGAGAGAAATATTTTGTGTTTCACTTTGAATTGAAAGCGCAGTTCCTTCAAGAACGCAATTGTCCTCTAAAACATCAAGACAGGTTTGAATTGCACTGTCAAAATTTGAAGCAAGATTTGAATCAGCTTTATAAAGGTCTGCATAAACATTTAAAATTCCTGCCGCTTGAATTGCATTTGGCTTAAATTCTCCACTTTGAATAAGAGTTGACGGCAGCAAAAGAAGTTCTTTAATTTGAGAAGTTTTTTTCTGTCTTAGAATAAAGTCTGAAATTCCGCCGGCTGTAAAAATGTCAAGATTTTTTGAGGTTAGGGCATTTTCTGTCATTGATTCGTAGCGCGAAGTTTGCATTACAAGCGACTTATTCATATTTGCAAGATTATTAAAATACGGCGTTGAAAGATACGTTCTTTTGTTTCCGCGTTTAAAACTTTCTGGAATTGAATCGAGTGCTTCGTTGTATTTTCCGTTTAAAATCATTTCAGCAACATAGGCTGTAATTTCTGCTTCCGAAAGTGAATCTGTATTTTCAAGAGCAAGAAGTTCCTGCATTTTTGAAACTAAAGATTCGCGCAGTTGTTTTGAAATTAAAGCGAAACTTTCTTTGTCTGTATTTTCAAATCCGGCAACTGCCTGGTAAGTAAAGGCTTTTGACGGATCATAATTCTGGAATTTAGCAATATTTTCTGATTTTGAAAGAAGAATTCTGTCTTCTGAAATATTATGCGCATTCAGCATATAAAAATTTGACTTTGAAGTTACGAGCGCATGATTTGAAGAAAGATTTTCTATTGCGTAAGAATTTGAAAAACTGTACGGAACAGAAATTTCTGCGTAATGCTTTGACATTTTGCACAAAAGTGAAAGTTCTGCATCTTCGTCAGTGGAAGTAAGTTCAAAAGTGAGTTTTGTGCCGTCATTAAATAAAAATGATGCGGATTTTTCAGTTTCCGAATAATCTTTTAGCACAAGAATTTCCTGTTTACCGCTGGAACTTATGCCGTAAGCAGGAGAGGTTTCTGATGAAGAAAAATTTAATCCTTTAAAACTTGCTTTAAACTGATTCCTTAAAGTTGTAACATTGTCGCTGGATTCAGTTTGAGCATATGAAATACGAAGAGGACCTATGCTTTTTGAAATTATAGATTCAGATTTAAATTGAAGAACAAAAATGCCGACAATAATAGCGGCGTACACTACAAGAAGTGTAAAAAACTTTCTTACTGGATGTTTACGCATTTCTAGTATTCTAATTATTGCTTTTAGAAAATTCAATAATTCGGAATAAAATGTCAGGCGAGTTGGAGATGAGGTTGTTAGGATAAGGTTTGAGTTTGTTGTGAGTTTTACATATTTGGAGCGAATTTTTTTTACATCTTAGAAAAAGTTTTTTGCGTTCCGACTGAAAATTTTTTTAGGAAACCCGCTTTGCACGGTTTCATTCAAAACCTGCGGTTTTGAACGCTTCGCGCCGCTACAATCGGGGCTAGGCTTGGCTAGCTACATATTTGTAAATTTTGGGTTAAAACTCGAATTTTGACCTAACAAAAAATTCTATTTGGTAACACGGGTGCGTGTAATGTAGAAAACTTTTCTTAACAAGAAATTCTACTGGTAACACACGCAATAAATTGCAAAATTCGAATTTTTGCTTATAAAAAAAATTGTCTATTTAGAGGAAAAAATGAAAATTTCAAAATTGATTTTAAAAAGATTTATAAAAATTCTTGTTCTTGCGGCTGGAATTTCAAGTCTGCTAGTTTCCTGCGAAACAACAAAAATTGAAGAGCCTAAAACAGAAACTGAGTCAGCTAGTGAATCAGAAACTAAAACCGAAGAAAGCGTTTTTGTAAAAGAAGAATTTATTCAGAACGTAAAAAATCTTTCGCTTGAAGGAAAATTTCAGGAAGCGCTCAACGAGTATTCAAAACTTCCGCAAAAAGTACAAAAAAAATATTCTGGCGATTATGAATTTGAATTTTTGCGCGCCAGTCTTCTTGCGATTACCGAAAATTATGAAGAATCGCTTGAACTTTGCAACTTGCTTTCTAAAAAACACAGCACAGAAGAACTTAAAAAACTTTCGTTTTCTGTAAACAAAGAAATTTTTATGAATTCGCTGCGGAATGAACTTAAAAACGGAAGTGAAGGCGCGCTTGCCCTTTACAGCACAATCAGTCCCGAAATTGCAGAAGATTTTAATATAAATCTCATAAAAGCCTCTCTTGAAGTTGATTTACAAAAATATTCCGAAGCAGAAGAAACCTGTAATTTTCTTGAAAAAATCAATCCGAACAGCACAGATGTTATGGAAATAAGGCTTATGATTGCTGAAAAAACTGGAAATTCAAGCAAAAAAAATGCCGAACTTAAAAAAATCATTGCAAAAGATCCGTACAACGAAAGTGCAAATATTGAACTGGCTTCTTCTTCAGCAATAAAAAAGAATTACAAGCAGGCAAAGTCTTATTATGCAAAGGCTCTCGCAAAAAATTCTAAAAACGAAGATGCGCTTTTTGGTTACGGTCAGATGGATTATTATCTGGAAAATGACGAAAAATCAAAAGAAACTTTTACTAAACTGATTGAAATAAATCCGCAGAATGCACAGGCGTATTCTTATTTGGCAAAACTTGCATTTGCAGATGATGAATATAAAATCGCTGCAGACAACATTGAAAAGGCAATCGCAATCGACGGTGAAAATTACGGTTATTTTATTGACTACGGACAGTATTTGCGGTTTTTAGGTCATTTTGACGAAGCAGAAAAGGCGTGGACTCGTGCAATCGAACTTGATGATTCTTATTTTCTTGGATACGCGTACAGAGCTGGAATTTACGATGAACAGGACAAATTGGAACTGGCGCTAAAAGATTACGAAAAAGTTATAAGTTTGAATCCAAAATATTATTTTGCATACGAAAGCATTGGAATTATTGCATTGCACGAAAAAAAGTGGGAAGAAGCCGGAAAAGCTTTTTTTGAATGTAGAAAAAACAATCAGGAAAATATTTCTTATCCAATTATGGTAACTTACTGTTACTATATGATGGGCAAAGATGAAGAAGCAAAGGGCAATAAGGTTGCGGCAAAGCAGTTTTATGACCGTGCAAAAAAATACAGCAATGATATTCTGCGCAAAATGGGAAATGTCAATTCTATTGAATATAAAATGCTCCGGGTTTACCACGATGAAAAAGGATACCAGCTTTTGGACCAGCAGATTGCGTCTCTTTCGAATATGAATCAGCGGGGAAAAATGTATTTTTATCTTGCTCAGTTTTATGATATGTTTGGAGACGAAGAAAATGCAAGAAAATATTATGCAAAGGTTCTTGAAATGAATTCTCCAATGTTTTTTGAATACAGACTCGCGGAATGGAAAATAAAGGACAATAAGCCTGAAGAAAAATTTTAAGCGACTGTTTGCAAAGAAAATTTAATCTAAAAAAATGATCTAAAAAAAGTGATATAAAAATCTAAAATCCAGGAAGAAAAATGTCTAAAGAAGTGCAGAAAAAAATGAAAAAAGACGAATCAGAAATCAAAGAAAATAAAACTGTGACTGAAGAAAATCAGCAAAAAAACGAAAATTCAAATTCTCAGCAAAAAGAAGTGAGCGGTACTCAAAAAGTTTTAAAACTTAACGGAAGAACCTTCACTCTGGTTGGAACCGCACACGTAAGCGCAAAAAGTATTGAAGAAGTAAAGTCAGCAATAGAAAGCACAATGCCAGACAATGTTGCAATCGAACTTGATGAAAATCGTCTTTCCAGCATGGAAGATCCAGAATCCTGGAAAAAAATGGATATAATTAAAGTCCTCAAAAAAAAGATGGGCTTTTTGATGTTGGCAAATCTTGTTCTTGCAAGTTACCAAAAGCGAATGGGCCAGCAGTCCGACGTAAAACCAGGAGACGAAATGCGGGCTGCAATAAACAAGGCAAAGGAACTGAATATTCCGCAAACTATGGTTGACCGCCCGATTGCTGTAACTTTGCGCCGTGCCTGGGCAAAAAATAATTTCTGGGGAAAGTGCAAACTTCTTTCAGTTTTGATTGCAAGCGCTTTTTCAAAAGAAGAAGTAAGTCCGCAGGAAATAGAAAATTTAAAGCAGTCTAGCGAAATGGATAATATGATGGGCGAAATTTCAGAATATCTTCCAAAAGTAAAAGAAGTTCTGATTGATGAGCGGGATTTTTATCTTGCGTCGCATATTTGGGAATGCAAAGGAAATAATGTACTTGCGGTTTTAGGTGCCGGACATTTGCCTGGAGTTGTTTCTCATCTCGAAAAAATTGCTGCAGGAAAAGAAGCTACTGACTGCACAAAAATTTCCGAAGTGCCAAAAAAATCAGTAGGTTCAAAAATTGCGTCGTGGATTATTCCAATTTTAATTGTTGCGCTAATTGTACTAGGATTTGTTTATGGCGGACAAAAAAAAGGCTGGGAAATGCTTAGTTCCTGGGTAATTTGGAATGGAGTTCTTGCGGGGCTTGGTGCTTTAATAGCCGGTGCGCATCCTCTGGCAACTTTAGTTTCGATTGTGGGAGCACCGTTAACGTCACTTTGTCCTTTTATTGGAATTGGAATTGTTGCAGGAATTGTACAGGCGCTCGTTTGTAAGCCAAAAGTAAGTGATATGGAAAGTCTGCAAGATGATGCCGGAAGTTTAAAGGGTTTTTACAAAAATAGAATTTTGCGCACGCTGTTGGTTTTCTTTCTTTCGTCGCTGGGAAGTTCAATAGGCACTTTTGTTGCCGGAGCGTCTTTTGTTGCTGCAATTACAACTTTCTTCGATAAAATCGTTGCCGGAATAAAGTCAATTTTTTAATTTTTTTTGCAGCATATCTTCTACTTCGACCGCCGTTCCAGGGCGCGCCTTTCGGCTTGGACGCCGCT
>CAZXCR010000012.1:0-13585 GCA_964639315.1 uncultured Treponema sp.
AAGAATTTTCGTAGAGTAAATGCACGACGCACACTGACCGGCCTTTTTCATCACAGAAAAAAGTGAAGTTCTGTTCGTTTTGCTTCGTCTTAAAAGGGAAGTATTTATTTTTTCGTCATCAAGACCTTTTTTTAAGTAGTCGCCAAAAATGTCGTCGCCCACAACAGACATAATGTAAGAATCGAGTCCCAAGTGTTTTAGGTTTATTGCCATTCCTCTGCCAACGCCGCCCGGAACAAGTTCAATACTGCCGTCAAGGTAAGCTTCAGTTCCGTTTTCTTCAGGGCTGTAGGCTTTTATGTCTACAGAAACGTTACCTATGTTCAAAATTTTTGTGATTTCTGTACTCATACGCCAAATTTAGCTTCCTTGTGTTTATGTGTCAATCGTTGAAAAAATTCTTTTTTTTTATTTGGAGCAAAATTTCTTTAGATAACGGCGCTTCCGCCGCTCACTCATTCCGTTCGGCCGCCGCTAAAGCGGCGGCTTGCTTCGCAACGGCTCCAGTGCCGGCTAGGATTTTTTTTTTCAACTGAAAATTTCATTTGTACCTTGCGCGACCCCGTTGGTTGAACCTGTCGAAACCACCATCTGTAAGTAAGTTGCTTGATTTCGACAGGCTCAATCGGCGCTTAAATGATTAATTGCAATAAACTCGAATTTTCACCTAAGAATCAGCTTTAGTCTTCGAAAAGGTCTAGTATGGAAAGAAGAAGATTATGTTCGTATTCAGTTTGTTCCATTTCTTCTTCAGAAAGATAGGAAACTATAAAAACTTCTTCGTATGCTTCAAGACATTCAAAAATAAAGCCAATGTCTTCTGCTTTTAGTTTTGCAAGGGAATCTAAATCTTTTATTTTTGGAAGAAGACTTTCTAAAAGTTCAAGAATTTCTTTGAAGTCGTCATAAATTTCTTTTTCATCATCTGTTTGTGGATTTTTAGCGTAATCAAGATTTTCTTTTAAATCTTTTTTAATTTGCTCAAGTGATTTTAATAAAAATTCATCCTGTGTATATTCTTTCATAAAATTTTCCTAAAAAATTTCGTATTTTCAGATGTTTTAATAATATTGTTTTTTTTGATTTTGAATATCCAGATTTTCCTAAAAAAGCTTAGCCTAATCACAGCCGCTAGTAAAAAAACTGAAACTTACCAAAAAAAACATAGCCGGGATTGGAGCAGCGCCGTAGGCGAAAACGGCGAAGCCGTTTTTGGAGTGATAACGGAACTGCGCAAAGCCCGCAGAAATTAGGGAATTTGCTCCAAAATTTGCTAAATTTCTTGAAAAACTTTGTAAATACAAAAAATTTGTTTTATAATAAAGAATAAAATATTTTTTTTTAATTAGTCTATAAAGAATCAGGAAAAAGTTTATGAATTTGTACACATCGTATCTTCTTATTTTTGGCATTGAAAGTCTTTTGAATGTTACAATGCTGTCTTTTATGGAAAATGTAATTATTCATAGAACTACGGTTATGCAGTGGGTAAATGGTCTTCCTATTACTTGGTGTATTGCGGGAGCTCTTTTTGTTATTATTGCATTTATTGTAAGAGTTATTGTAAATCCGCTGATGGATGTTCTGAAAAGGGCAAAAACAGGGCAGGTGACTGAAGAGGAAAAATATATTTTTCTTCCGGCTTTTAGAAAAGTTAAAATTGCTTCGTATTTGCTTATTTTTGCAGGGTTCGTTATTGGTAATTCTGCGGTTGTTATTGTAAAGGGCAAACTTGGAATTCAGAGTCTTGGAAGTACTCCGCTTGAATACAAAACAACTTTTTTAATGATTTTTGGTCTTTGCATAAACTATGCTTTGCTCCAGTCTTTTTACTGCACTGACGGTTGGGAAGTTTTTGCTCAGCCTTCAATTCATACGCTTAAAATTTACAATACTGGAAATCATAAAACTTCAAGGTTTACAAAAAAACTTGGATTTATAATTGGCGGATGTGAATTCAATATTGGCTGGCATCTTCTTTGCTGCGGATTTGGAATTGCCCGTTTTTCTAGCAGAGGTTTGGGAATTGCAGACTTCCTTCCAAAAGCACTTTTTGTTTTAGCCTGGGTTGTAGTTAGCGAAACCTTTATTTTTGCAATCACAATGAAAAATTTAAGGTTGAGATTTAAGAGAACTTCAAATGCCGTAACAAATATGCGCAAAAGCGGAGATCTTGCAACAAGGCTTCCAGTTGATTCTTTTGATGACTTTGGCTATTTGAGCAGTCAGTTGAATAAGTTTATGGACTATCTTAAAGAAATGATTTCGCAGATTAAGTCTGAAAATATGGCTGTAAACGACAACGCTCTTACCCTTGCTTCTGAAGTTAAAGAAAATATGAACGGAGTTAATTCCGTAATTTCTTCATTCAAAGATATTTCTGAAAAAAACAGCAAGAGAGACAATCTTCTTAAAGACACTCAGCAGAACATTATTCACCTTGGAAACGATGCTGAAGAAATATCAAAGCTTGTTTCAAGTCAGGCGGCTGCCATTCAGCAAAATGCGTCTTCAATTACAGAAATGGTTGCAAATATAAATTCAATGACAGAGATGATAAAAAAGGCTCGCGATGTTTCGCAGGAACTTTCTGTTGTTTCTGAAAAGGGAAATCACGAAGTTGAAAAAACTCTTAGTTTGATTGAAGAAATCAGCGAAAAATCTGAACGAATGTCTGAAATTACACAGGTTATTTCTTCTGTTGCTGAGCAAACAAATCTTCTTGCAATGAATGCGGCTATTGAAGCAGCACACGCTGGAGATGCAGGAAAGGGATTTAGTGTTGTTGCTGACGAAATTCGCAAACTTGCTGAAAATACTTCTTCAAGTACAAAGGAAATTACAGATCTTATAAATGATATGATTGATGTAGTTTCAAAGAGCACTGAAAGTATGACTGAAACTTCTTCTGTTTTCAGCCAGATTTCTGGTGGCGTAAGAAATTCTTCTCAGGTTGTCGATACGATTGCAAACGCTATGGAAGAGCAGTCAACTGGTGCAAGCGAAACTTTGAATGTTACAAACGAAATTTCATCTCAGATTAGCGAAATAAATTCTCTTGTAAAAAAACAGTCCGATTACAACGGCGAAATAAGTCAGCACATAGAAAATGTTGTAAATCTTTCTGCAGCTGTAAATTCTGCACAGGAAGAAGCCAGCAACTTTATAGAAGAATTTGCTTCTTCAATGAATTCGATTAGCGATGCGGCACAAAAAAATCAGGATTCAGTAAATGTTGTTACTAAAAAACTTGATTATTTTAAGTTGGACTAGGAATTTTGTTGTTTAACAAGGAATTTTATTGGTAACTAGCGCCGATTGAGCTTGTCGAAATTAAGCGACTATTACTGATAGAATTTTTGGTTAAGTGAAAATTTTACTTCAAGAACAGCGCGCGCTTTTGACGTGCGAGTTACCAGAAGATTTTTTTCGCAGAAAGTTTTATTTTTTTTAGCAGAAATTTTTCTGTGAGTACACGCCACGTGCGCACGGTTACCAGAAGACTTTTTCTGGCAAAAAAAAATTATTTGTTAAGTAGGAAAATTTTTGCAAGTACCGCGCGCGCTGGTTACTAAAAGATTTTTGCTGATAAAAAGAATTATTTCTTAACAAAAATCTTAGCCAAGCCTAGCCCGGCGTGTAAGGGCGCGAAGCGTTCTGGAGCGATAGCGGAAGAATGAAACCCTGCAAGGACGGCTTCCTGATAATTTTTTCCCCGAAGCGCACAGCGTGCGCGAGTAAAAGACAAATTCGCACGCAAAAAAAATTCGCTCCAAATAAAAAAAATCTAACAAAGAGAAGGGCAGGGAAGTAATCTTTGCCCTTTTTTATTGGCGTAGAAAAGCGATGTTAAAAAAAATATAATGTTCTTATGGATAAAAATATTGTCCCTGAGGATTTTAATTTAGCGCTTGTTTTTGTAGATGCAATTCCGGTTTTATTTTTTGCGTTGAGTACGATTTTAATTGCTGCGAGGCTTAAAAATTTTCTTTTTACGGCGGGGGCAGTCCTTTGTTTTTCTGCTGGATTTTTTAAAGTTTTGTGGAAACTGATTGTAGTTTTGCACAAAAAAAACGTGTGGCTCCTTTTTGTTCAGCTTAGATTTTTAATGCCGCTGGGATTTTTGCTGATGATTTTTTCGATTGTAGGAGCTTCTTTTCGTTCACAAATTGTTTGGCAAGCGGTGGCTAAAAAAATTTTTTTGTTTCCGCAGATAATTTTTTTTGTACTTGGAATTTTGGGAATGATTTTGATGGGCGTTTTTGCATTTACTCTTGACGGAAAAAATTTAAAATCAAACTGGATAGAGCAGATTACAAATGGAATTTCGCAGATTTGCATTTTTTTGGGAATTCTTTTTTGCTGTTGAATTTTTTTTTTAAGAATAGAATTTTTTCTTAACTAAAAATTTTAATTGGTAACTTGCTGGATTATTTTGTTAGTAACAGCCAAGTTTAGCCCCGATTGTAGCGGTGCGAAGCGTTCAAAATCGCAGGTTTTGAATGAAACCGCGGAAAGCGGGATTTTTAATAAAATTTGCAGCCGAGCGCACAGGGTGCGCGAGCAAAAGACAAATTCGCACGCAAAAAAATTTTGCTCCAAATAAGTAAAACTTGCAACAAACTCGAATTTTGACCTAATATAAAATTTTTACAAGTTTGCGCAATTGAACTAAAATCAGGAGAAGAAAATGGCAGAATTTTTAGAGACCATAAAAAATAATCTTAAGGACTCGGCAAAAAAAAGTGAGATGGTAAAAAAAGAATCGCTTCAAAAATCTGAGGAAATAAGGCGTAAAATTCAGGAAAAAAGCAGGGCTATAAAAGAGGATGTTGAAAAAAGGCAGTTTAAACTTGAGCAGAGGCAGCTTGAAAATCTTCTTGAAGTTTACAAAACTCAGTCTGATTTCCTGAAAAAAACTGGAATTGAAAAGCAGTTCCCTTTCGTTTCTGATTTAACGCAAAAAAAACTGGATAAAATTCTTGAGCGTTCTGAAAATCTTGCGCTTCCAGATAAAAAAAGTGAACGAAAAAGTCCGGTAGAAAGGCTTTTTGAATACAAGGATCTTGAAAAGCAGCTTAAACTTGTAAAGTACATAAAACGAGTGAACGAGCGGGCAGCAGATAAAATTTTAGATGATAAAAATTTTGCTGACAAATTTATAAATACTCAGGATTTTTGCGCGGTTATTCTTTCGGTGGACATACGAAGATCTACAGAACTTATGCTTAAGTGCAAAAGTGCGGAAGTTTACGTAGAATTTATTTCGGTTCTTGCAGAGGAATTTGAAAATGCTGTAAAAAATCGATTTGGTGTTTATGATAAATTTACTGGCGACGGTTTTCTTTCGTTTTTTCCTGACTTTTATTCTGGAAAAGAAGCGTTGGTTAATGCAGTTTTATGCGCCGCCGATTGCAAAGAAATTTTTGATACGGTTTTTGATGAATACAAAGAAAATTTTGATTTGGGGCAGACGGTAACAGGAATTGGCGGCGGAATTGACGTGGGCCGCGTTTATGCTGAAGGTGGCGAGGTTGAATATTCTGTAGTGGGCGCTCCAGTGGTTTACGCTTGCCGTTTTTCGTCTGCACCTAGCGGACATCTTTATCTTACAGAAAATGCAAAATCTGCAATGGACTTAGTTAACGGCGGCCGATTTTCTCTTAGCGAAACGAGCATTCCTATAAAACACGAAAACAATATGAGGGCATTCGATATTTTTCTTGAAGAAGTGTTTCCTGAAAAAATTTCGTGTTCCCTGCCTGACTGGATTTGATGAAGGAAAATTTTTCGCTGATTATTTTGCTGATTGAAGAGAATTTTTTTTTGTGCTAAGTTCTTGCACATACAGTTTTTTTATTAACAACTTTAACTATGCTGGGGTGCTGCAAACGCGGCTGAGATTATACCCATAGAATCCTGTACGGGATTCCAACCTGATCCGGATAATGCCGGCGGAGGAAGATATGTTCAAATCTTCTCATTTTAAATTTATTTCCTATTTTTGTTCTGCAATGATTTTTGGTCTTGCAGTTTTGGTTTTGGGCGGCTGTTCAAAGAAAAGTGCCTCTTCAAGACAAAATGAAGTTGTGGTTTACACTTACGACAGTTTTGTAAGCGAATGGGGTCCTGGTCCTGAAATTGAAAAAGCTTTTGAAGAAAAAACAGGGCTTAACCTTGAGTTTGTGGACTGCGGCGATGGAGTTCAGCTTTTAAGTCGGGCTATTCTTGAAAAAAATAATGTTCAGGCAGATGTTATTTTGGGAATCGACAACAACACTGTCAGCAAGGCGCGCAAAGAAGATATTTTGATTTCTTACAAGGCAAAAGATGCTGAAAAAGTGATTCCGGAAAGTGTTATAAACGAACTTGGAAATGACTGGATTTTAACTCCGTATGATTACAGTCACTTTGCAATGATTTACGATACAAAATCGACTGTTCCCTGCCCAAAAAGTTTGGATGAACTTTTAAATCCTGTGTACGAAAAGAAAATCATTTTGATGGATCCGCGCACTTCAACTCCGGGACTTGGTTTTGTTTCTTGGACTGTTGCAGTTTACAAAGACAAGGTTTTGGATTACTGGAAGGCTTTAAAACCGAATATTCTTACAATGGCGCCGGGCTGGAGTAGTGGATACGGTCTTTTTAAGGCGGGAGAAGCGCCTCTTGTAATAAGTTATACTACAAGTCCGGCAAGTCACGTTGAATATGACCATACTGACCGTTATGTTGCGGCGGTTTTTGCTCAGGGACACGTAATGCAGGTAGAAGGTGCAGGAATCTTAAAAAATGCTCCTAATCAAAAAGGCGCCCGTCAGTTTATTGATTTTTTAATCAGTGAGGATGCGCAAAAACTTATTCCTTTAACGCAGTGGATGAATCCGGCAAATAAAAATGTGGAACTTCCGGAAAGTTACAAAGTTGCGGCTCCTATTCCTCAAAATACTTTAAAAACCGACAGCGATTTAACTTCGTCTTATGTTGATAAAATTATGAGTGTTCTTGAAAATTAATTTTTGAAGGAACTAAAAAATTTGAATTTCATTCATATTATGCACGTTGCCTCATTCACTTTTTTTGAGGCGGCGGCTTCTGTTTTAATTGCACTGGCGGTTGGCATTCCGGCTGCATTTTTTTGCGGCAGACGACGTTTTTTTGCAAGAAAATTTTTACTTTCTCTTTCTGTAGTTCCATTTTGTGTTCCGTCACTTATTATTGCGCTTGGCTACGTAAGTTTTCTTGGCGTAAATGGCTTTTTAAACAGATTTTTAATGTTTGCTTTTGTACTGGAAAATCCGCCTGTAAAAATTCTGTATTCATTTTTTGGACTTATAATTGCTCAAGGATTTTATAATTTTCCGCTGATTATGAAAAATGTGGCAGAAGCTTGGCAGAAAATTCCAAATGAAAAAGCTGACAGTGCCCGTCTTTTGGGAGCAGGGGAGTGGAGAGTTTTTTGGACGGTAACAATTTTTCAACTTTTGCCTTCTATTGCGTCTTCTTCGCTTTTAGTTTTTATTTACTGCTTTTTGAGTTTTATTCTTGTGCTGCTTTTTGGCGGAATAGGAAATTCCACTTTGGAAGTTGAAATTTACAAGGCGACAAGGGCAAGTTTGGATTTTAAAACTGTATTTTTTTTAGCACTTGTAGAAACGCTTATTTTGTGTGCGGTTACAGTTTTATATTCGCTTGTAGAAAATTTGTCTTCTAAGGAAAAAGGACTTTCTTTTTGTCAGACTGAAAAAAATTCAAAAATAAAAGCCGGCCTTGAAACTTTTGTATTTTTTATTTTGATGATTTTAATTTTTGTGTTTTTTTTAATGCCGCTTTTTGGAATTATAAAAAACGCTTTTTCTTGCGGTGAAAATTTTTTTAGTTTAGAAAGTTTTGCTCTCATTTTTAAAATGAAAAGTTTTTTACCGTCACTTTTTACAAGTTTATTTGTTGGACTTTGTACTGCATTTTTTTGCACCTTTGTTGGATTTTTTTATTCAAGTTTACTTCGCTTTTCTGAAAACAAAAAGAAAAATGCTCTTAATTCAGTTTTGCGGATTTTTCCAATGCTTCCAATGTGCGTTTCGAGCGTTGTTCTTGGTGTTGTAATAATTTTGGCGGTAAAAAAAGGAAATATTTTTTGTCTTGTTGCTGCACAAACTTTGCTTAACTGGCCGCTTGCTTTTAAAGTAATTTACCCTGAAATGACAAAAATTCCGTTTGAAACTTTAGACAGCGCACTTCTTCTTTCAAAAGGAAAATTTGATGTGTGCAAAAGAATTTTTCTTCCGTCCTGCAAAAAAAGTCTTTTAAGTGCATTTGGCTTTTGTTTTGCAATGAGCGCCGGAGATACAACGCTGCCTCTTGTGCTTTCAATCCCGAAGTTTACAACGCTTTCGCTTTTTACTTACAGACTTGCGGGCGCGTACAGATTTAACGAAGCGTGTGCGGCGGGACTTGTGCTTGCATTTATTTGCATTGCAGTTTTTTTACCCGGAAATTTTTCTAGTAAAAAAGAGGATTCTTGATTTTGTGGGAGACTTTATGGCTTATTTTTATGCGGAACATCTTGCTGAAAATTTTTCTTCTGTAAATATTGACGTTTCATTTGAATGTGAAAAACAAACAATGACCTGCATTGTAGGCCCGAGCGGAAGTGGAAAGTCAACTGTACTGCGCCTAATTTGCGGACTTGAGAAGATGGGCGAAAATCAGAAAATTTTTCTTGATGGAAAAGACATTACAAATCTTCCTCCTGCAAAAAGAAAAATTGGAATGGTTTTTCAAAGCAGAAGTCTTTTTAATCATATGGATGTTGCTGACAACGTTGCTTACGGACTTGTTTGTGGCGGAATGAAAAAAAAAGAGGCGAGAAGAAAAGCTATAGAATTTTTAAAGGACTTTAATCTTGAAGGATTTGAAAAGCGTTTTCCAGATACTCTTTCTGGCGGGGAAGCGCAGCGGGTGTGCCTTGCAAGAACGCTCATTACAAATCCTGACCTTGTACTTTTTGACGAGCCTCTTTCTGCACTGGACGCTCCGTTACGAAAGAAAATGTCTTCTTTGATTTGCAGCCTACAAAAAAAATTTTCGTTTACTGGCATAATGGTTACTCACGATATAAATGAGGCAAAAAATCTTGCTGACAAAATCATTTTGATAAAAAAGGGTAAAATTTACTGGAGCGGACTTCCTTGCGATTTTAGGGAAGAAATGCTTTGTGCTGAAGATTAAAAATTTATGGAAGAAGCAAAAAATTCTTTTTATATTGATTTTCACAGTCATCTTGATTTTTATAAAAATGATAAGGAACTTTTTTCCCAGTTAAAAAATTTTTCTGGTGCAATAGTTTCTGCAAGTAGTGATGAAAAATCTTTTGAAAAAAATCTTGAAATTCAGAAAAAAAATTTACTTTTAAAAACAAATGCAAAAATTGTAACTGGATTTGGCATTCATCCGATGAACGCCGAATTTTTTGATGAAAAGAAAATTTCTTTGTATGAAAAGCTTTGTTCTGAATCAAAAATAATTGGCGAAATTGGAATGGATTTTTGCTGGTACGATAAAGCGGGCAAAGAAAAGCAGGAAGATGTTTTGCGGTTTTTTCTTGAGCACTGCAACAAAACAAAAAAATTTTGCGTAATTCACACAAAAGATGCGGAAGAAAAAATTTGCCGTATTCTTGAAGATTATCCTTTTGCAAAGCCGATTATTCACTGGTATGACGGCCCGCGCGAAGTTTTTGAAGAGTTTTTGCGCCGCGACTGTTACTTTACGTTTGGCTGTGAAACTGCGCGCTCTGTGAAAATTCAGCGGCTTTTAAAAATCTGCCCTAAAGAAAAAATTCTTGCCGAAACCGACAATCCTGATTCTGAGGTGTGGCTTGGCGGAAGTGACACCTCAATTTTTTTAATAAAAAGAATTTATTCTGATATTGCAAAAGTTTTATGTATTTCAGAAAATGAAGCGGCAAATCTCATAAATGAAAATAGCAAAAGGATTTTAGAAAATTTGTAAGGAACTTTGCCGCAACCTTACGGTTACGTATGCCCACATTCGCGGGCAACACGAGTTTTCTTACGAAAATTTGCGGAGTGTAAAAAATATGGAAGTGGATAATCGTTTTAAAAAGCAGATTGATTTTATTCTTGAAGTTGACCAGGAAAAAAATATTTTTAGGCAGACTCATCTTAGCAAAAATGGGCGGAACGAAAACGACGCTGAACACGCCTGGCATATGGCGCTGATGGCTTATATTTTGAAGGAATATTCAAATAAAAAAATAGACATTGCAAAAGTTATGCTGATGTGCCTGATTCACGACGTTGTTGAAATTGACGCGGGCGACACTTACGCTTATGACAGCGAGGGGCTTAAAACTCAAAAGGAAAGGGAAGAAAGGGCAAAAAACAGAATTTATTCTTTACTTCCGGAAGATCAAAAAAAGGAACTTTCGGGGATTTTTGATGAATTTGAAGAAAATGTAACGCCCGAAGCAAATTTTGCGCACGCAATGGATAATCTTCAGCCGCTTCTTTTAAATAACAGCAACGGCGGCAAGGATTGGAAAAGTCACAATGTGAGCAGAGAACAAATTTACGGCCGCCAGGAAAAAGGAAAAACTAAGGAAGGTTCAAAATTTATTTTTGATTTTATAGATTCCGTGATTAAAGAAAATATAGAGAAGGGAAGCGTAAAGTAAAAAATTTTTTGTGAACTTGTCAGCCTCGGTGGCTGTTACTGATAGAATTTTTAGTTAGGAAATAGATTTTTTCTTAACTAAAAATTCTATCAGTAACTCGCGCGCGTGTGATGTAGAAGTTTTTTTTCTTAACAAAAAATTTTATCAGTAATAGTCGCTTGATTTCGACACTCTCAATCGGCGTAGAAATAAAATTTTTCTACTGAAGAAAAACTTAGCCCGGCGTGGAAAGGGCGGCTTGCCGGCCACCGCAGCGGAGCGAGGAGGCTGAGCGGAGAGCGAACCCTGGAAGGCCGGTCGTAAGAAGAAAAATTTGCTCCAAATTTAAACGCTAAATTTTTTTTACGTTCAGGGCGCGGATTGCATTCAGCACGGCCAAAATCATTACGCCAACATCTGCAAAAATTGCTGCCCACATATTTGTAATTCCAAACACGCTTAAAATTAGACAGGCAAATTTGACCACAAGCGCAAAAACAATGTTCTGGTAAACGATTTTTATACACTTTCGCGAAATTTTTATTGCCTTCGCGATTTTTAGAGGATCGTCGTCCATAAGAACAATGTCGGCGGCTTCGATTGCTGCATCGCTTCCCATAGCTCCCATTGCAATTCCAATGTCTGCGCGCGAAAGAACCGGGGCGTCGTTGATTCCGTCGCCTACAAAAGCGAGCGCTTCGTTTTTTTCTTTTTGTGCAATCAGATTTTCAACCTGCAACACCTTATCCTGAGGCAAAAGTTCTGCATAAAAGTCGTCAAGTTTTAAATCTGCGGCTACTTTTTGCGCAACTTTTTTTGAATCGCCTGTGAGCATAACGGTTTTTTTGATTCCGGCTTTTTTGAGTTCTTCAATCGCCTTTTTTGAATTTGGCTTTTCAACGTCTGAAATTACAATGTGACCGCAATATTCTCCGTCGATTGCTACGTGAATTATTGTTCCTGATGAATGACATTCTATTGCCTTTACACCGATTTTTTCCATCAGTTTTGAATTTCCGGCGCTTACTGAATGTCCGTCAACTTTTGCATTTATTCCGCAACCGCTGATTTCTTCAATTTCTGTTACGCGACTTCTGTCTATTTCGTTTCCGTATGCGGCTTTTAAACTTTTGCTGATTGGATGACTTGAGGCACATTCTGCAAGGGCTGCATATTCAAGAAGTTTTTGATTTTCGATTGTATTGTGATGAACTCCGGTAACTTCAAAAACGCCTTTTGTTAAGGTGCCGGTTTTGTCAAATACGATTACTTTTGTTTTTGAAAGAAGTTCAAGGAAATTTGAGCCTTTGATTAAAATTCCCTGACTGCTTGCGCCGCCGAGTCCTGCAAAAAATGATAGTGGAATGCTTATTACCAGCGCACAAGGGCAGCTGATTACAAGGAAGGTGAGCGCCCGGTAAATCCAGGTGGCCCAGTTTGGATTTGAGTGTGTAAAAATTATTGTTGCAAGTGGCGGTAGAATTGCGAGGGCAAGGGCACTGAAAACAACTGCCGGTGTGTAAATGTGAGCGAATTTTGAAATGAATTCTTCTGATTTTGCTTTTCTTGAGCTGGCGTTTTCTACAAGTTCGAGAATTTTTGAAACGGTTGATTCGCCAAAGTTGCGGCTTGTTTTTACTTTGATTACTTTTGTAAGATTTATGCTTCCGCTGATGACTTCTTCGCCTTCAAAAACTTCGCGTGGCAGGCTTTCTCCGGTAAGGGCGCTGGTGTTAAGAGTTGTGCTTCCTTCAAAAATTATTCCGTCAATAGGGATTTTTTCTCCTGGCTGAACTACAATTATGCTTCCTGTTTTTACAGTTGATGGGTCAACTTGGAGGAGTTTTCCGTCTTTTTCAATATTTGCGTAGTCGGGGCGAATGTCCATAAGTTGCGTTATATTTTTTCTGCTTTTTCTAACGGCGCTGCTCTGAAAGAATTCTCCAATCTGATAAAAAAGCATTACGGCAATTGCTTCGTTACATTCGTCAACTGTAAGAAGATTTCCTTTTGCATTGTAGATTGCAAGTGCGAATGCGCCAAGAGTTGCCACCGCCATTAAAAAATTTTCGTCAAAAAGACTTCCGTGTAAAATTCCCTTTGCTGATTTTTTTAAAATGTCAAATCCGATTATTAGATAGTCAATTACGTAAAGAATAAATTTTACTGGGATTTTGCCCGGAATTTTTTCAAATGGAATGAATTGAATTGCAACTAAAAGAACTGCCGAAATTATAATCCGGCTGAGCATATTTTTTTGCTTTTTTGACATTTGGCTCTCCTATGAAAGTTTAGAAATTTATTTCGCAGTCGGGTTCTACTTTTTTGCAGGCTTTGTTTACGGCTTTCATTACTTTTTTTTCGTCGCTTTCTTCTGCAAATTCAACGGTCATTTTTTGAGTCATAAAATTTACAGTTGCGCTTAAAACACCATCAACTTTTTTTGTGGCAATTTCCATTTCGTTTGCACAGTTTGCGCAGTCTACTTCAATTTCGTAAGTTTTTTTCATAATTTTCTCCTCGTGAAAAATTCAAAATAAAAGCTGCGCTGTTCGAGCAGACTTTCTCTTTGCCAAACAATTAAGCGTTTGTTTAATTGTTAAAATAAATATATAATTGATTTATTGTGAACGCAAGATTTTAAGAAGAGATATTTCTTTTTGGACTAAAAGAATTTCTAAATGGGAGAGCGGATTAGTTTGGTTAAGAAATTGATTTTTGTGTGACAAGAAATTTTATTTGTAAGTTGCTTGATTTCGACTCTCTCAATCGGCGCTGTAATGTAGAAATTTTTTTCTTAACACACAAGCCAAGCCAGACTTAGCCCGGATTGTAGCGGTGGCGAAAGCCATTGCGTAGCAACGGAGCGATTAGCGTAGCCGCGGAAAGCCGCAAGCTTCGCTTGCT
>CAZXCR010000013.1:0-13267 GCA_964639315.1 uncultured Treponema sp.
TTAAAAGACAAGACCAACCATTACCGCCAGAACCGTTTTCGTAAGTAACATCATTGATTGTAAGACTTCCATCACCAGCAATTTCATCAGCCCAACCGTCAATATAAAGATACTGCGCCCAAACGTAATACCACTGACCGTTCTGCTTAAATACGGTTGCATCCAGATTGAATGCAGTCATTATGTTTTGTGAAGCATCAAATTCGCTTGCTGTAACTGCCTGAACCTTTCCGCAAAGTTCCCAAGTACCAGAAAGTGGATCTGCATCAGTACATTTTGCAACGTGACTTCTTACGCTCCAAACACTTGTGCTTGAATCACTTCCGGTAAAGAACAAGTACCAAGTTCCGTTAATGTAATGAATTTCTGGAGCCCACAAATAACTGTAAACTGAACCTGCCAAAACTCCGCTGTTTGCAGTAAGAATTGTAGCTGATTCTGCGTCATCGCTGCTGTCGATTAAATCAATGCTTTTTACACGGCGCAAAATAATCCTGTCAAATGCTGAATAAGTTGCTGTGTAATAATAGTAACCGTCAGTATGCTTATAAACATACGGATCAGCTTCTCCAGCTCTTGTAGAACCCTGACTTTTTGAAAGAGAGTAAATTGGATTTGCAAAGCCAGGCACTTTTTCCTCCGCAGCTTCATTGCAGGAAACAGATGTTACGGCAATACAAAGCGACATTAGAAATACTGATGTAGCAAAAATTGATTTTTTCATTTTCTAAGCCTCCTTAATATGTTGTAACAGGTGCTGCAACTTTTATTTTCAAAAGCGGATAGTTTGAAGTGTTGTTGTTGTAACCTGTTTCGTAAACACCGTCATCTTCGCTTGTTACAAAGTCGATTGTAAAGATTCCATTTTCCGCAAGTGGAATATGATAATTTTCAGAATCTAATCCGTGATCTTCGCCAGTTACAGTCCAGAAAAAACCTGTAGTAGTGCTTGTGTAAGAATCTTTGTATTCGCCAACTCTTACTGTTGCCATAGCAGAACGTGAACCGTCAGAACTTGCAGGAACAAGATGAATTTCTACTGCATTGAACGGAACTTCGCTGTCTGAAAGTGCGCGAATAATGTACTGATCCACGCTAGCATCATCATCAGCGGTTGTTTTTGCAGCATAAACTTTATCAAGTCCGTTTGGCGCTACATCAAAAACGTATGTCTGATAAGCTTCTGTATTCCCTGAACTAGAGCGTTTTACACTGATTTCAACATATCCGTTTTTAGCCGCAGAATTCTGCCACTCAGAACACGAAATCAGTAAAAAAGGAAGTGCAAGAAGCCAAATAATTTTATTTTTTATAAACTTCATTTTTTCTCCACATAGAAGTCAGATTTAATTTTCTGATGAATTTTAAACCTGACTCTTTACCTTGAAAAAAAGATTAGAACCAAACCTTGAATGTTGTTTCAAGTTTACCGAATTTATTGTAAGTTCCGTCTCCTGAATCATAGAATCCGTGAATTAAGTCATTAGATTCATAGTCGAATGAGAATGAAACTCTCTGGTAAGAGAAGTCAAGTCCGGCTTTTACATAAGTGTAGCTGTTTGAGCTGTCGTAAGAATCAAGATAGCTTGTAACAAAAGCTTTTGGTGCTACAGAGAATTTGTCTACAAAAAGTGGAGTCCAGTATTTTACGCCAACAGTTGCGCCAATAACCATTGTGTCTGCCAAAGCATCAATTACATCAACTGCACCTACTGCTTCAAGGCGGTCAACTAAAAGTCCGTTTCCTGTGTTGAAAGAACCGTGCAAAATAAGAACATCATGGCTTACTGAATTATAGCGTCCATCATTGATTACACAGTTTGAAGCAAGTTCGCCTGCGCAATATTCAGCAGCAAGTGCAACTCCAGGATATGCACCGTAGTCGTCTTTAAGATAGCGTGGTCTTGTTCCTGAGTACCAAGTGTCGTAAGCAGTCTGTTTGTCTTCCCAACCGAAGAGAACGCTTGCGCTTACAAGAGGATAAAGTGAACCTGTGCTTTCAACCTGAACTAAAGTTGCACCCATTTTTGGCTTTAAGTAGTAAATGTCAAAGCAGTCCCATTCGTAAGAAGCCTGAAGACCAAATCTCATATCCTGTTTGTAAACTGAATCCTGTCCTAAAATTCCGTTAGAATATCCAAGTTCAAGGTCAAGATTTGGAACTAAAAGAAGACCAGCTGCAAGTTTGTAAACATAATCTGTACTCTTCATTTCTGAAGAAGCTGTATCCTGAGTAGTATCAGTATTTCCGCCACTCCACTGCAAAGTTGAAGCAATGTCTCCAGAAACTCTAAAGATTCCGTCCATCTGATATCCTGCGCGGAGACCGTAAACTGTATCTTCATCTGCTGTAGAAGAAAGGAATGACTGTAAAGGACGTCCGTCAAGCTGACCGTAGCGGCGGTCTGTATCGATTGCAATGAATTCGTAGCAAACATCCGGACCTGTTGTGTAATTTACATAGCCAAGATTTGAATCATCTTTGTCGTAAAGGTCTATGAAAGCATCGCCCATATGGATTGTGGCATGATCAACGTAAATTCTGAATGCGCCGTCATTTTCATCACCAGAATCTGTTAAAGAAAGAGAATTTCCTGTGTGAATTGTATCTCCGGCATATTTTAATGAATCACCTGCTGCAAAAACTCTGATTTCGCCCCAGATTGGAAGATTTTCGCTGTTATCTGACCAAACTTCGCCAAGATTCAAAAGATTTACCTTAAGTTTAATTCTCTGGTCTGAAGTAAAACCGGTTTTTCCAGTATCAAGGTCTGCACCAAAGGTTACGTAAGCATCACCAGTTAAATCAGTTGAAACACGAACGTCTGTTTTTGGTTTTGGACCATATTTTGAAATTACAACTTTTGCGCTTGCTTTATATGCACCATCTGCTGTAACACCCCAAATTAAAGTTTCGCCAAGTCCTTCTGGGAAAATGCGACCTGCCTGGTCAACTTTTGCAACATCAAGATTTTCAGAAACCCATTTTACTTTTTTAGTTCCATTGTAATCTGATGGCCAGTTTACCCAAACACTTTTAAATGAATTATCATAATCATACTGATGAAGTGCAACTTCTACCTGATCTGTGTTCAGTGAAATAACGCCTTCTTTTGCACCGTCAATTATTTTTGAATACTGCTTACGAGGTGCTTTTACATCTTTTTTTGCTGCTGATTTATTTTCAGAATCAGACTTTTTCTGAGCCGCAACAGAAAGTTCAGTCTCAGAAGAATTTCCAGACAAAATTTCGTTAGAAACCTCAACGCTTTCCTGCGCTGCAGCCATGCCAAAAGTGAGCGCTAAAGTACAAGCAATTGCCAAACCTTTCTTTTTTAACATTGTAATCTCCTAAAGAAATAAATATTGACGCCATTTGCGGCAAAATTTTTTCTAAATTTACTAAAATTGCTAAATCTTATGAAAACCTTTTCATAAAAAAGTATAGCATAAGATTCCTAAACTGCACAATATTTTTTTAGTTTTTTTTAACGTGCAGTTTTTATTCAAGGAAGCCTCTAAAAAATAGATTTTTAAAGGCTACAAAAGAAAACCTATTCAATCACCTTAAAGCACCAGGCTGCATCATTGTTTGAAGTTTGTTCAGTACTAGTAAGATAAGGATTTGAGTTTCCGCTGAACCAGTACTTAGAATTGCACTTTATGGTTGTCCAGCTTGAATATCCTGTTGCTGTAGTTGTGCATGAATTAGAACTTGAGAAGGCAAAACTTGCGCCCGCTGTTCCAGTTCCTATAGTATCTGTAGTTCCAGTAAATGCGTGAGGAGTTGAACCACTGCCCCAGCCTTTGTTATCAACATCATAATCTGTAGAACCACTTGGAGCCGTGCTGCTAAAGTAAAGGTAAAGACCGCTTGCGTTTCCTTCTTCGTCAGCTGCTTCAAGACTAAAGTAACCATCAGCGCCGTTTAAAGGTTCACGTACAATCCAGTAAGGATATGTCATTACAGAAGGATTGTAGGTCTGGTTTGTGTCGTCCTGAACAATTACGCAGTTAACATAGTCTTCAGAAGCTGTTTTGAACGGAACTAAAATTCTTCCGCCCCAACCGTTCTTAATGCTGAACAGGAAACTAACTTTTTTGGTCAATATTGATTCTGAAGAAGTAAAGCGCGCGTCAGTATCATCAGAAGGAACTGTTTTTACAGTAAATGTGTATGTTCCGCTAGAAAGACCGCTTACAGTTGCGCTTGTAACGCCAGTTTCAACCGTTATGTCTTCTGAGTATGTAGAATCAGAACTTTCTACGCTCAAAACATAAGAATATGTAACCAGATTATTGTCTTCATCATATTCAACTGCAGAAGGTGCGCTCCAACTTACAGTGTACTCATAAAGATTAACTGAACTGTTTGCAGCACTTACATTACTTGCAACAGGATTTGCAGTAGAATCTGTAATCTGAGAAGATGCTTCGTTGCCGTCGTAATCGCAAGCTTTTACAGTAAAGGTGTATGAAGTAAGAGAATCGAGGCCGGTAACTTCAAGATTCTGCACTCCGCTTGCAACTGTGGTGTAAGTTTCAGAATCTCCCTGGTAAACGTGAATTTCTTTAAAGTCTTCATCAGAAGGGTCAGTCCAGGTAAGTTTGATTGAATTTCTTCCGCAAGCTGCACCTAAACCACTTACAGAAGCAGTTGGTGTTGTATCTTGTGCAGTAGTAAAGCTTACTGTTAATCCGGCATCTGCATTATTTTCGTCGCCCTGAACGTTACCGTTAACGTCAGCAGTTTTAAATGTGAATGTATATTCAGTATTTGCAGAAAGTTTTGCAAAAGCAGCCTTTTTTGTTCCCTTAGAAACCGTCTGAACTGCAACACTTTCATCAAGAGCAGCACCAGTAAAGTCTGTTGCTGGGCTTATAGAAACTACAACTGAACTGTAATCGCTGTCGCTAGGATCGCTCCACTTAAGAGAAAGACTATGCTCACCTGCATCAGAAGCAAGTTCTACTCCTTCAACACTTGAAGGCGCATCAACATCTTTTAGAAGGGTAACATCTATGTTTTTATACGAAGTTGATCTTTTACCGTTCAAGAATCCGTAAACGCTAACGTAGTAAGGCTTTCCTTCAGTATTTGTAACAAGATTGCTGATTGTATAAGTCTGAATATCTCTTCCAACTTTGTAAGTGCTGTAAACTTCAGGCTCGCTACTGCTTGAATCAGCTGCAAGTGTATTTGCTGCAGTTCTTGCGTCTTCGCTTTCAAAAACATCAATCACAATTGCCGAAGCAATACTTGGATCTGTCCAGCTTAAAGTAAATCCGCTTTGTGTTTCAGAGCCGTCTACCAAAGCAAGATTGCTTACTCCCTGAGCTGGAGTTGCACTTAAACTAACACTTACGGTGCAGTAAGCTTCAAGACTTCCGTCAGAAGTAATGGCTCCAACTCTTGCAGTTCCGGCACTTCCGCCACACAAAAGAGTTGCTGTATTTCCGTCTACTTCATTAATTGCAATAATATTTTTATTGGTTGTATACCATTCAAGTTCCGCACTGGAATTTTCAAGACTAGCAGTAATCTGTCTTGAAGTATAACCACCCAATGCACTTGAAATAACAATAGAAGTTTCACTTAAAGAAAGACTTGCTTCTGTTTCAGTGTTCTGATTTGGACAAGCCATAAACAAAAGCGCCATAGAAGCAAATGCAATCAAACTTGTAAAAATTTTTTTCATCTGCCTTCTCCTTTAGTCGTTGTTGAGATAAGTTTCTTTGTAAGCAAAAACGTAATCGCCGTTACTTGCTGAGTATGAAGTTTCTCCAGAAACATTCAAATAAGTGTCATAAAGGTAATATCCAGTTGAGCCAACCTTCCATACATACCAATTGCTGTAACCATCTGCAACATCAGTTGAAACAGTTGAATCAAGCAAACTAAAACTTGCATAATCCAAAGATGACATATGAGTTGTAATTGTATCTTTTTCAAGAGCATAAGCATGGTACGGATGTGAAGAAGCTGGATAACCCCAACCAGAAGGATCGCTTCCAAAAGATTGAACATTATCAATACACAAATACAAACCACTATCTACGCCAGTAGAATCCGTTGCTTCAAGAGAGAATGTTGAACTATCATCAGGAGTAGAAAGACTTGGCAAAACAATCCAGTACGGATACTTCCATGAAGATGACGAACTATGTGTGCAAACATTGTAGTAAGAAGCAGAACTTGTAATGTAAGGAGCAAACAAATAACTTGAATTATAGGTATTGATAATTTGCCAAAGAACAACTTTCATCTCTATTGATTCAGAATCAGATGTTGCAAGAAGAGTATCTTCAGAATCATAAGTTAAAACGCTTACATCATATGTTTTTCCAGAAGAAAGACCGGTAATATAAGCCTTTTGCATTCCATAAACAACAGCATCACTTGTTATTGTTGTAGTTCCGTCAGTAACACTTACCTTGTAATAATATTCAGAATTATCAAAGTCATCCCAGTAAACAAAGATACTTCCTGTATATTTCAAGCTTACAGAAACATTGCTTACAGTAGGAGCTGCAACAACGTCACAAGAAAGTTTTTCACTCAAAACAAAATCAGAATTCAAAGTGTATAGTTCTGCTGTATAAGAAGAACCTGTTTCTAATCCATCTACCGTAATAGAAGAACTTGTGTTATCAGGAATTATAAAACTTATTTCTGCTGCTGAAGAATTTTCAACAAGAACCTCATTATTTGTAATTGTAGACGCAGACTCTGGAAGTTTTCCACCGTCATTTGCCTTCAAGATAAATCTCTGATATTTTGCATTTGAAGAAACAGATGGAGTCCAAGTGTAAACAACAGAAGTTCCGTTATTTGAAGAAACTACAAAATCATTTGCTGATTCTGGAGCTGCTTCATCCACACTCTCACCAGTTGTTGCAGTAACAGAAACTTCGCTAGATGTGTTTCCGTTCAAATCCACTGAAATAAATTTAAATGTGTATTCTGTAGAAGGATTAAGTCCCTTTACCCAACCGTATTCTACGCCTGCAGGAACAGTTGTAGTTTGTCCGCCGCTAGATGTTATTTTTATAGATTTCAAATCATCATCGTAGTCAGTAGGGTCTGTCCAGGTAAAGAAAATATTGTTTGCATTTGATACTGCATTTACACTTGTTACTTCAACTGGCGGAGTTTTTTCAAAAGAACAAACTACATTGCATTCAACGCACACATTGCCAGTGCAATCTTTTGCAGTTACAACCGCAGTTCCTTCGCCTTCAAGAGTCAATTCTACTGAAGAACCAGTTTCTGCACTTAAAGAACATATGTTTTCGTCGCTTGATGACCAGTAAACTGTTGTGTCACTTGCAAAACTTGGTGTTACAGAAGCGCTTAAAGTTTTAGAAGTTGTACCTTTTGAACCGTAAAGATTTACAGTTTTGCCGTTTACAAGAGAAGTTCCGTCTTTTAGTGTGATATTTGAAACCACAATTCCAGAATCTTCAGTTGGAGTAAAACTTGTAGAAAAAGGTTCACAACTTGCAAAAAGAAATGCTCCAAGAAGAGCTGCAAAGATTCCTTTAGAAATTTTTTTCATAGCCGCCCTCCTTATTTACCTTTTACAACACCAGTTTCAGCATCAATAACCAGTGAATCGTATTCACCAATGCACGGAATATCCATATTCAAAAATTCACTGTTATCCCATTGAAGCGGCTGCCAGGTGTAAGAACTCTGACTCAAGTCTGATGAATCCCAGCCGTTAAAAGCTGCAATGTAACTTGTTTTTTCAGAACCCTGAACCGCAACTAAATTTCCAAATTCATAAGAAGTTGAAGTGTTTTCAAAACTGTTCAATCCACTCCATTCTTCATAAAGGCTGTTTGTCCACGCCCATTTTACGCCTTTGTAAGAACCAGAATAATTTCCGCCTACAAAGTTGTACCAAACTGGCGAAGTAACAGAATATGCACTTCCGCCCAAATCACCAAAATCAGCAAAAATTAAATAGTAAATTCCCTTGTGCTTGATGATTGAAGTGCGTCCAATAACGCGGCTATCAAAGCTGATTGAAAAAATGTCGCCCCAAGAATTCCATTCTGTGCGAATTTCAAGATAATCATCAGTAAGTGCATAAATGTAAAGTTTTGGATTATCAGCAGTTAAATCTTCCCAAACATAGGCAACTGCATAAGCACTTCCATCAGTATCCACGAAAATTGAATTCATTATTGAACTTCCGCTCATCGAAAAGAAAGTGTCGTGAACATGGAAATTTCCGTAAGGAGTGTTGATTACCGCAACAAGAGGACCTTTAGAAGTTCCAAGCCACATTACGTACATATTTGTTTTTTTGTTAAACACAACGTTCGGATTAAAAACTTCAATGTTGTAAAAGCGATCATCAGTTCTGTTTGTAAGAACGTTGTTTTTAAATGTCCAGTTAACAAGGTCTTCGCTTTCGTAGCATTTTACTGCTCTAAAACCGTTTCCATCGCCAACATTTATATTGTGACTGTAATCAAGTCCGTACCAGTAATACTTGCTGCCGCATTTAATAACACTGTCGTGTGCCTGAATTGCATTTCCGTCTGTATCCTTCCAGATTTCGCCGTTTGTTAAAGTTTTTTTCTCAGCAAAGGCAAAAGAAAGACTGGTAAGCAGAACTGCAGCAAAAGCAAGATGTTTTATTTTTAACATATCTTCTCCCGTAAATAAGTTTTCTTAAGATGCACTAAAATCAGTTAAAATTTCTAAAACTCACCTAAAAAATTACCAAGAAGCACTAAGCAGCACTTCAAGTTCTTCTGCAGTAACTTCAAGAACAGAAGTTCCCACAGTCATATCAGTTCCACTGAACTTTGTTATAGAAGAACTTTCTTCCCAGCTTTCAGGATCGTCAATATCATCAGTAACATACGCTGAATAAGACCCTTTGCTTGAAACCTGGTTTGTAAGCATTACCCAAGTTCCGTCAGAAAGTTTGTAAACACAAGGTTCATTTTCGTAAGCCATTGTTGTTTGTCCGTCAACGCGGTTTACATAAAAATCTTCTGCCTTACCAGAAATTGAAGCACTTGTTGCAAGGAAGCTAAAATCCTCTCCAAGATAATTGCTGCTTCTTGCAAGCTGAATGTCTCTTCCAATTTTTGTTTCAAAAGGAGCACGTGCATCGTAGGCAAAAAGATAATAGTTACCAGAATCTTTTACTAAGTAAGGACAAGAAACGCTGTGTGCTGGAGAAAATAAAATTCCTTCATCAGAATTTTTGAGGGTTAAGAAGTCGCAGGTCTGCACATAGTAAATTCGCTGCACTCCGTCTCCGTCATCACCGGCAAAATAAATGTCGTAACATTTGTTTGTTTTGTTGTAGATTGCCTTTGGATAGCGCACGCCGTATGTTCCCGCAGATGATTTTACGGTAAGAAAATGCTCGTAATTCCAGCTGACTAAATCTTCACTAAAGGCAACGTAGATTCTGTTGCTTGGATTGTCACCGTAGTCAGTACTTTCACCTGCACCCCAATCAGTGTATTGGCCATCGTTTGTAAAATCCGCTGCTAAAAGAACAAAAGTTCCGTCATTCATTCTAAAAATATACGGATCTCTTATATGACGTGAACCAAGTGTTGAAGAAAAGGTTTTCTCGTTGTCATTTAAAACAGTCCAAGTTAAACCATTTTCGCTGTATGCAAGATGAAGACCGTCGCTTGCTAAAGTTTCAGAAGTACCAGTTCCAACCATAACGTAAGCCGAAGTTTTCATTACTCCTTCGCTCCAGTCGCTAGGCTGAACCTGAAATTCATCTGCTAAAGTATTATTGCAACCTGCAAAACATAAAGCTGCCGCAGAAAGTGCAAGAAAAGCAAATGTTTTTGCGTAAGTAATTTTTTTCATTTTAATTCGCCTCCCTTACCATTCATCGTCCGCTGTGTTTACAGGAATAAACTGCCACTGCTGCCTGATTTTTGTTTTCGGATACAAAGTTGGATAAGTTGAATCACTTGCCCAACCTGCATAATAGCCATAACTTGTCATCCACAAAATGTTTGAACCGTTAAGTTGTGTGTTTTCTGCCTTAGTTGTTTTTAACCAAGTTGAAACATACTGCTGTGTAGCATAATTTTTAACCTTGTACCTGTCGCCATCGTAAAGTTCAAAAATAAAACTCTGACATTCATCATCAGCATCAAAAGTATTCATTGTACAAGTTCCGTTTGCGCTTGAACCATTTGCTGAAATTGCAAGTCCAGAATAGCGGTTTACAATCATATAGCCGTAATCTGTAGGAACAAAACGATACTGATACAAATACTGATCTCTAAATTTAGTACTTGAAGAATCGCCACTCGGTGCAGTTGCAGTCCAGCTAGCATTTGTTCCTGTGTAGCAGTATTCAAGATTTGTCATATACTGGCTGTTAGCATTTTTTATGTAATAATACTGCGGATAATTGATTTCGCCCTTTGCAACATCTGGCACAAGAGCTTCGCTAAAGAACGCATTACAACTAGGAGAACTTTCATCATCAAATTCAACTTTCATTAAAACGATTTCGTTGTCGTAAGTTGAACTTCCTCCGTGAGCAGGACCCCAGCGGTCTCCCATATAAAGCCAAGAATTATTTCCGCTACCGTCAGTTGCTGTAAGTTTAAAAATGTAAGCAGGCTGACTTCTGTCTGAATGTTTGTCATCAGAACTGTTGCTGCCACTATCATTGTTATCAGAGAAACCCCCACCAGAATACCATTGTCCGCCAAGAGAATATGCGTAATACCATCTTGAAGGAGTTACGTTCCAACCGTCAGTATCTGAAGTAACGCAGTAATAAATGCCATTGTGCTTTATAATACAAGGCGCTTCTTTTTGGTTAGTTTTAAGAATATCTATAGAATACCAACTTGTATCAATATCAAGGTAGTCGTCAGTAAGTCTGTAAAGATTTAAAATCGTATTTTCAGAAGCGCTCGAGCTAAAATATGCAGTTCCGTCATCATCAACAAAAAGAGTACAGTCGCGGCTCATATAACCGTAAGGAAGTGAATCGTTAGAATAATCACTTGTGTAGCCACTGTCGTGAATATCAAGAGCCGGGTCATCAAGAGGTCTAAAAGTTTTTAGATAAGTAAATTCTTCATCCGGAGCATCGCCGTACGCTACGATTACAGAAGCGTATCCATAGTTCCAGCTAGTTCCTTCGCGGTGCGCCCACAGAACAAACTTTCCGGTCTTTTCATTGTAAATAACTTTAGGACGTTCCAAAAAGTATCCGTCAGTTTGTAATTCCGGAGAAGCACTTTCTGGCAGAATATTACATCTGAATTCCCAGTTTACCATATCCTTTGAACGGTAGCAGGAAACGCCCTTTGCATTTCCACTAGAATAACGGTACTCGCCGTACCAGTAAATGTACTCGCCCACGGATTCAATTGTTCCGTAGTCAATATTTCCATCGGAATCTTTTTTATGATTCACAACCTGCAGCATACAACCACCGTCGCCAAAAAGGGTATTTCCGTCGGTATCGTACATATGCACTCCCGTCCGCAAAATTCCTTCTTGCACGCCAGCCGCCCGCATACTTCCAGTAACAACATCGTCGCTACTCAAAAGACTACACGAACTTGCCGCAATAACAAAAAATGCTGATGCAAAAGCAAACAGAACTTTTTTCATCATTTCACCGCCTGTTTAAAATAAATTTCAATTAATTATGAAAACCTTTTCATAACATTATTAATTATATGCTCAACTTTTGTCAAACGAATTTTTGTGAATTTAGTAATTATTTTGAATTTCTGAAAGCAAAGTGAGGAATTTGATATCATTTATAGGATGCGAAGATTTTTTGGATAAGAGAAAATTTTCTTTGGTAAGAAGAGGTCTATTGGTAACCAACCCGTGGGGATTTTTTGGATAAGAGAAAATTCTTTTGGTGAGAAGAAGTCTTCTGGTTACCGGGCGTTTTTTTTGTTAAAAGGGAGTCTACTAGTTACTGGGCGTTTTTTTTGTTAAGAGAAAATCCACTAGTAACCGGGCGCGGAACGTTGAAGACTATTGCAAACCAAAAATTTTCTTTGGTAAGAAGGGGTCTTCTGGTAACCAGCGCGCGAGGAATGTCGCAAATATTTTGTTAAGTGAGGAATTTTCTCTGGTAAGAAGAAGTCTTCTAGTTACCACTCCGCGCATATTACTAACAAAATTTTATCTGATGAAAAAAATTTTTTATTAAGAAGAAGTTCTTGTGGTAAGAACAAAAAATCTACTGGTAACTCAAGCATGGAAAAAATACAAGACTCAGTGATTGAGCCTGTCGAAGCCACCATTTGTAAGCAAGTCGCTTGATTCCGACAGACTCAATCGGCACTTAGACGATTAATTACACAAAACTCGAATTTTGACTTACTAGTAGATTACTAACAATAGTTTTACCACATTGCCTTAAGTTCAAAGTTCCGTCTGTTTAGGATTTTTTCAATTTCACAGGCTGTGCTTAAAATGTCAGAAACATTTCCTTTTTCACTTGCATCTTCCAAAATTTTAAGATTTTTAAGAATCTCATTTTCATAAATTTTTACAGATTCCGAACTTTTTGCAGGACCTGTATGAGCAAGATAATAAAGGCTTTCAAGTTTTGACTTTGCATTTTTATCGCTTACAGTTGATTCAACGTATTTGATTTTCTGTGAAATGTTTTTTATAAAAGCATTGTCTTCGTCGTGGACTTTCTGTTTATTTTCTGTTGAATCGTCTGCTAAAAGATTTACAGTTAAAACGATTAAATAAAGAGCCGTAACGATTATTTCAACAGATAAAGTTAGGCGGAAACCTAAAATTACAAAAAATATAAAAATGATTGCAAAAATCAGTTCAACAAAAAAGTACAAAAGCGAAATTGCATAAATTACAGTTTTTGACTGAATAGCTGTCGTTCCCCTCGCAGAAATGAGTGGAGTTACCAAAACCATAAAAAACGCAAAGTGCAAAAATCCGTAAATTGTCCAAACGCTAGCAGAATGAACAATTCCTCCGTTTATAAAAAAGAGCAGATTAAATGCAACAATAAAAACCGAATCTAAAATGATTGTTAAAATATTTTTCTTTGTCATATTTTGTCCTTATAAGCTTGCCAGAATTTCCGCTTTCTTTTTGTCAAAATCTGCCTGTTCAATTAAGCCGGCATCAAACATTTTTTTGAGTTTAGCAAGCTTTTCCATCGGGTCATCAGATGAATTTTGTGTTCCACTCTGATTCTGATTTAACTGCCCATTATTGAACATCTGATTTGCCATATTTCCAAAAGCG
>CAZXCR010000014.1:0-12859 GCA_964639315.1 uncultured Treponema sp.
GTAATGTCGCAGAGATTTTCTTAGCAAACAAAAATTTCAATTCAAAAGAAAATGCTTCGTTAGTAACCGTGCCTGCAAATTTTTTTTACGTTCCGGCTGAAAATTTTTTTAGAAAACCCGCTGTTCAGGGTTGTCATTCAAAACCTGCGGTTTTGAACGGCTTCGCCGCCCTTACCATCGGGGCTAGGCTTGGCTAAGTTTTTTTGTTAAGAAATAGATTTTTTATTAACAGAAAATTTTATCAGCAATAGTCGCTTGATTTCGACAAGCTCAATCGGCGCTTAGGATGATTAATTACAAAACTCGAAATTCAGCCTAGTTAAGAAAAATCAATTTCTTAACCACAAAAACCGCGTATTTACTAACGAAATCTTCTGCCCGACAAAAAATTCTTTTCTTAACAAAAAAATTCTCGTCTTAACAAAAACCGCGTGTTACTAACGAAATTTTCTGTCAAATAAAAAATTCTCTTCTTAACAAAGAAACAACTTCTAGTCAGCATATTTAAAATTATTCAGCGGACTTTTTTTGACTTTTTTCAAGCTTCTTCTGTTCCTTTTTTGCAAGTCTGCGTGCCTTTTGTTCATTTAAACTTTTTTGGAACATAATTTTACTGTATTCAATGGCGCCCTTATACTCACGGCTGGTAATGCTTGGAAAGCGCCGGAACCAAGTTTCAATACTCTTCGACCTTGCAGAAAATTTATTCAGTTTATCAAGCATAGTCTGGCTAAAATTTTCCTTGTTCAGCTTAGCCTGTTCCTTTACAGATTCCATCATCTCCGGGAAAGATTTATTTTTGAACCAAGCCTCGTTTTCAAAGCGTTCCTTTAAGTGCTCTTCAAAACCTTTAAGTTTTTCCATAGCAGTTGCAAAGTTAACCAGCTTGCGGAACGTAAGCAAACAGTCAACCACAAAAATCGCACAAAGAGTTCCGGAAATGTACTGAATGTAAGGCTGAACTTTTTCCCAAAAAACAACTTTCATCATTACAGGCTGCAAAAAATGCTCAAGCGCAACCCCGCCCACACCAAACGCACAGCTATTCAAAAGACAAATTCTGCCATTCAAATTCATAAAACTTTTTGAATAATCCCACCACTTTGCATGAAAAATTTTTTCAAGTGCCCAATGCGTAAAATATTCAAGAATTGAAGCCAAAATCATTGAAGCAAAAAAGAGTCTTATCCAAGTTTCGCGCCACGGATAAACTCCGTAAATAATCAAAAGCGCACCAAAACCATAAATAGGGCAAATCGGGCCATAAAGCATTCCGCGGTACTCAAGTTTTTTTGAACCAACCGCAACCCAAATTTCCTCGCAAAACCATCCAATGAACGAATAAATCAAAAAAAGCAAAAAAAGATGATTAAAATCAATATGCGGCATATCAATTAAATTCATTTTTCACCCCTTATAAACTTGCGTCTAAAAATTCAGAAAGTCCCTAAAAATCACAATTCTTAAAGATGAGCTTTACAAAAATCCTGCGCAAAAGAATTTATTTTTTCAATACTACTTTCGTCACTTTGAAGATTAGAAAGACTTTTGCAGTCAACAAATTTTTCAAAAACAATTTTCTTCCGCTTCAAAAGCAAATCCGAAACAATGTCGTTAAGAGCCGAAACAAAACAAAGTGCAATACCATAAAAACGAGCGCTGTCCAAAGAAATTTTTTTTGCATCTTTTAGCGCCTCAAGCATCTGCACCGTCTGCGAAATAAATTTTTCTTTTTCGTCTACAATGATTTGTGCTGCCTGAACCGAAAAATATTTTTGACTTTGAACAAAAGTGTAAATTTGGAAAAAAGGCGATTTTTCGTGCATTTTAAAATACCGCAAAGCAATCCCTTTAAAAACTGTTTCAAGCGGATATTTTTTTGCAACATTCGCATAGTCATTTGGAATAAAATTTATGGAATCAATATATTCTTTACAAGATTCAAGCGCACTTTGCAGTAAATCCTCGCGACTGTCAAAGTGATTGTACAAAGAAGATTTTTTTATCCCTAAAGAAGAAGCAATATCACCCAAACTCGCATCTCCCGCCGACCGGTAAAATGCCAAATCAAGTAAAGCCTGAATAATATCGTCATTTGAAAGTTTTTCGCCCATAATGTTCTAATTTTACTCCACTAAATCCTCTAAGGCAAGATTTGTTCACCGGATTTTTAGCGCAGGCAGTTTTATGTGGGGAAGTTTATGTTTTTTTGGAGCACACTTTTTTTACTTGCGACCGGCCTTCCAGCTTTCGCTATTCGCTCATTCCAGCGCTTCGCACTGGAACTTCGAGCTTCCACGCCGGGCTAAATTTTTTTACCGCCTAATCTCTTTTAAAATAAAAAAGTCTGGCAAAAATTTCATTTTTACCAGACCGCATTTAAAAATCGATTTTAGATAGCCTTAATTGCCAAAGCAAATACAAATACTACGGCAAGAATCCAGGTAACAACCGGAATATCTTTAATCTTTCTGCCAGCAATTTTTGCAATTACATAAGCAATAATTCCGAATGCAATACCTTTTGAAATTGAATATCCAAACGGCATAACAAGAATTGTAATGAATGCAGGAATACCTTCAGTTAAATCAGTAAAATCAATTGAAGTAACAGACTGCATCATCAAGAATCCTACGAAAATCAAAGCTGGAGCAGTTGCACAAGATGGAACCAAAGCAAATAAAGGTGTAAAGAAAAGTGCCAAAAGGAAGAATGCAGCAGTTACAATAGAAGCCAAACCAGTTCTAGCACCAGCGGCAACACCTGAAGAAGATTCTACAAATGAAGTTACTGTTGAAGTTCCAAGACAAGCACCGGCTACAGTACCAATAGCATCAGCTAAGAGAGCGCCCTTGCAGTTTTGTACGTTTCCGTCTTCATCTTTTAAATTTCCCTGTTCAGCAACGCCCAAAAGAGTACCGATTGTATCAAAAATATCTGTGAACAAGAAAGTAAAGAATACGCCAAAGAATTTTAGCGAAAGAACTCCAGCCCATTCAAATTTGAACAAGAATGGTTTTTCAGGAAGAGAAACCGGAGAGAAATTTTCAGGAATTTTTGTTACGCCAAAAGGAATTCCAATAATTGTTGTAGCAGCAATACCAATCAAAATTGCGCCAGGAACTTTAAGAATGTAAAGAACGATTGTAATGATAAGACCAATGATAGCAACAATTGCTGAAATATGCTCCTTATCAAAAGAATTGAAACCGATGATAGTTCCGTTTGCAGAAGTAACAATACCAGCATTATTCAAACCAATAAGAGCAATAAAAAGTCCAATACCAACGGCAACGGCTTTTTTCATAGTTGCAGGAATTGATTTTATGATTGCTTCACGAACACCAAAAAGCGAAAGGATAATAAAGAGAACACCTTCAAGCAAAACGGCAGTAAGAGCAAACCACGGACTGCATCCCATAGAACCACATACTGTATAAGTAAAGAATGCGTTTAATCCCATACCAGAAGCGAGTGCAACTGGAAGATTTGCAAGGAATGCCATACAGAGAGTTGCAATGGCAGCAGAAATAGCAGTCGCAGTAAATATTCCGCCAAAACTCATTCCCGGAATTCCGCCGAGCATACCAGGGTTTACGGCAAGAATGTAAGACATTGCAAGGAAGGTTGTAATACCACCAATAATTTCGCGGCTTACAGTTGAACCTCTCTCTTTGATTTTAAAAAAGTTTTCCATTTTAATAAAAACCTCCATGGAAATAACATAGGCAGATTATACCATAAAGAAAAACTATAAAAAATAAAAAATTCCCCGGATTTATAGATTTTCTGGAAAAAAGTCAGTTTTTGTAGTTAACAATCTAAGCGCCGATTAGGCTTGTCGAAATCAAACGGCTATTACTGATAGAATTTTCAGTTAAGAAAAAAAATTTCAGAGCAAGCGAAGCTTGCGGCTCATCACACGCGCGTGTTTACTGATAAAATTTTCTGTTATAAAAAATCTATTTCTTAACAAAAAAAAATCTTGCAACTTTTGGCACAAAATTTGCGGTTTTTTGCTCCCACATATTCAATTTTGCGCGAGTTACCAATAGAATTTTTTGTTAAGAAAAAATCTATCGTTCAACAAAATAATTTTTAATATTATAAAATTCCGACTAAATATTATAAAATTCCGACTTTACCTTTTGAAATTCCGGGAATAACAGTCAAATTCTGTTGAATTTAAATCTTTAAGCAAAATATAATAATTCTCGTCTTTGCAAAGGCAAATTTGTCTGGAAAAAATTACAAATTTTACCAGTTAAACTTCAAAATCAACTTTGAAAGAATCAGTTAAAAAGTAAAAAGAGGAACAAATGAAACAAGAAGAAACTCTCCCTAAATTATTCCGCAAATCAGCAGAAAGATGGCCAGAAACAAGTTGTTTTCTTTCCCGCTCAAAAGATGGAAAGTACGAAGAAATCAACTATCACGATGCATATCAACTTGCTTTGGATTTTGCCGGTGCACTTTTAAGCATTGGAGCTAAACGAGGCGAAAGAATCGGTCTTATTTCCGAAAACCGCAAAGAATGGGAACAGGCCGATATGGGACTTCTTGCTCTTGGCTGTGTTGATACTCCGCGCGGATGTGACGCAACAGAAGCTGACCTTTCTTACATTCTTTCTTTTGCTGAAGTTGAAATTGTTATTGCCGAAAATCAAGCTCAGGTAAAAAAAATAAACAATATAAAAAGTAAAGTTCCAAGCGCAAAAATCATAATTTCTTTTGATCCAGTTGATGATTCAGTAAAAGAACTTTGTGCGCAAAACGGACTCTCGTATTTTTATTTTCCAGAATTACGTTCTTTAGGACACGAGTGGCGCAAAAATAATCCTGATGTTGTTGAAAATGAACTCGAAAAAGGCAAACCAGATGATTTGGCTACAATCATTTTTACTTCGGGAACAACTGGCACTCCAAAGGGAGTTATGCTTACTCACGGGAATTTGATTTGTCAGCTTGATGAAGTTACTGAAAGAATTTTCTTGAATCCTGGAGAAAGAGCGCTTTTGGTTCTGCCAGTATGGCACGCTTTCCAAAGGGCAGTTGAATATGTAATTCTTTGCCAGGGAGCAACTCTTTGCTACAGTAAACCAGTTGGTTCAGTTTTGCTTGCTGACCTTGCAGCCCTCGACCCTTACCTGCTGCCGGCAGTTCCGCGGGTTTTTGAAGCAGTTTATGACGGAATTTGGCGTAAAATGAGAAAAACTGGCGGCATTACTTACTTGCTTTTCCAATTTTTTGTTAACACGGCAATTTTCTGGTCAAGAATTGACCGTAAACTCCGCAGAAAACAAAGTCGTTTTGGTGCAGATCATCTTGGATTCTGGTGGCCAGTTCTTTTACTTCCGTGGCTTTGTATTTGGCCTGTAAAAGAACTGGGAAATCTTTTAGTTTTTAGAAAAATCAGAAAGATGCTAGGCAAAAATTTTAGGGCAGGAGTTGCCGGCGGTGGTGCTTATCCAGAAAATATTGATGAATTTTTCTGGGCAATCGGTGTGAAAGTTGTAGAAGGTTACGGAATGACAGAAACTTCGCCAATTATTTCTGTACGTCCAATTGTAAATCCTATTATGAGAAATGTTGGAACTCCGCTCAGAGGAATGCAAGTTCGAATTGTAGATGACAACGGAATCATTTTAGGAAAGTGCAAAAAAGGAAATTTGCAAATAAAAGGCGGCTGTGTTATGCAGGGATATTACAAACGCCCTGATTTAACCGAAAAAGTTATGACTGTTGACGGCTGGCTTGATACTGGCGACATTGCAATTCTTACAGTTGACGGCGAAATTCAGTTGCGCGGTCGTAAAAAAGATACAATCGTTTTGCTTGGTGGCGAAAATATTGAACCGTTGCCAATTGAATCAAAAATCAACGAAAGCCGCTATATTGCAACAAGCGTTGTAATTGGTACTTGCAAGGGAGTTGACCAAAAATTCCTTACCGCACTGATTCTTCCTGCACAGGACGAAATTATTTCTTACGCAAACGAAAATAATATTTCTTTCAAGGACTACAATGATTTAGTTGAAACTAGCGCTGTAAAAAAACTGCTTGAAAAGGAAGTTGCCGAAGCTATAAATTCTAAAAACGGATTTAAGTCTTTTGAGCGAATAAATAAAATTTCTATTATTACAAAGCCTTTTGAAGTTGGTATTGAATTGAGTGCAAAACAGGAAATGATGCGCTACAGAATTACAGAAATTTACGAAGATAAAATCAGCGCAATGTACGCGGAATAAAAATCTTGTAAAAAAAAGGCGTCTGATAAAAACTGCAATTCTTATCAGATGCCCGTAAGTCAAATATTTAAAATCATATATTTAAAATCTAGACTAAAATTTTATAATGCCAGCCCCTGATTTTTTGTCTTGAAGAAGAGGGAGAGTTGGCATTTTTATTTTAAAGCAGTCTCCGCTAGAAAGATTTTTCTCTGTAACAACTAAAAGCAAACCGAGTTTTGAACAAGCATAAAATCCGCTTCTTTTGCCCGGAAGAAAAATTTTGTCACTTGCGATTCTAAATTCAAGAAAATCTTTTTGCAAATCTTCAGTTTTTTGAATTTCTTCGGCAGTCATTTTTTTTGCTGCAATAAACGAAAGAACAAGCCGCTCTTTTTGCAGTTGGGCAGCAAGCGAAAGTTTTTTTAGTTTAGAAGGAGCGTTTTCTGTTCCAAAACAAAAATTACACCATTTTTCACCCTTTTTTCCCTGCATTGCACATTCACCAAAATGCGTACACGGAGAAAACGGCATAAAATTTTTTCTCATAAGAGAATCTCGCAGTAAAGAAAGCAATCTTGCGGACTTTGGAAATCCCGGTTCAACAAGAAGAATTTTTGCATTCGGATTTTTTTCATCAGTATAAGAAAGGAGTTTTTCCGTCAGTTTTTTTGCAAGAAAATCTGGTGGCATTGAAGAAGTTTCGTTTAATTCATTAAAAACATTTGAGCAAGTTACAAGTTCGGCTTTTTCTTTTATTTCAACACCAAATTCGCCTTTTACACGCACAATTTTCCAGGCAGTTTCCTGAAGTCGCGCTGCAATTGTTAAGAAAAGATTTTCGCCAAACGCCATCGACTGCTGAGAAATGTCTACGCAATAAAAAGTAAGATGTTTTTTTCTAAGTTCCGGTCGCGCTAAAAAAAGTGAAATTGGAACGGTTAAAGGACCGCTGCCTATATCCACGCAAATTGCATTATCAGAAAGATTAAAATATGAATCTGGAAAATTCGCAAACAAATTTGTAAGCCGCACCAAATTCCACCACAAAAAATAGTGAACATAAGCGCTTAATGCCGAAGTTTGATTCATATATCCAACTCTGCGACTGCCTCTTTCGTCAGTTAAATAATGGCTTAACTCGCGCACCTGCTTAGGAAGAGATTGCCGTTGCTTTGAATTTAGTGGATGCGTGCTGTCTATTATTTCGCTGAAATTTTCAACAATTGCCTTTGCGTCCTGCGGAATTTTCTGCTCGTCAAAAAGCGAATTTATTTTCTGCGTAAACAAATTTGATTTTGAATTTTCTTTTTTATCTGATGAATTAAAATCCTGATTTTGCACCTTTAATTTTTTTTGCGTTGATTTTTTGTTACTTCGCGAATTAAAATCAGTATTTTTTTCTTTTTTTTGAGAAGATTTGATTTTTGGTTTTTGTATAAATTTTTCGTAGAATTTTTCAGTCATTTTTTTTGTCTCCGGAAATCAAAAGATAAAGCGAATGAAGCTGTTCCCGCACATCATTTATTTGCATAAGAATTTCAGAATTTTTTTCGCGCAACTCAACTTCATCAAGAATCTGCTTTTTTGCACCTTCGATCGTAAATTTTTCTTCGTAAATAAGATATTTTAAACGCAAAATAGTGTCCACGTCGCGCTGAGAATAAACTCGCCTTCCACCCGAATCTTTTTTTGGACTTATAAAAGGCAAAAGTTCTTCCCAGTAACGTAAAACGTGAGGCTTAATTCCTGTAAGTTTTTCTACATCGCCAATTGAATACTGAGCCATTTTTTACGATTTAGATACTTTTTCTCGATCCTGCCACTTTTGGCGGCTTGCCTTCATTTCGATTTGAACTGGAATTTGGTCAAACCCCAAGTCTTCACGAATTCTATTTTTTAAATACGAAACGTAAGTTCCCGGAACATTTTCTGGTGTAGTTGCAAAAATCAAAAAATTTACCGGATTTACACTTGTTTGCGTCATATAGCGGATTTTAAAATGAATTGCCTTTGTTGCTGGCGGCGGATATTTAAACAACCAGTCTTTTAACGCCATATTAAGCGAAGCGGTATCTACTTTGCGCGTAAGCTGATCGTAAATTTCAAGAGCCTTGTTCATCAGATTTTTAATTCCGTCTCCGTTTTTTGCACTCAGCGTAAGAATTGGCGCCCAGTTCATCTGACCAAACATAACCTGAATCCAGTCTTGAGTTTTCTTAACTGCCTTTGAACTCTGGTCTTCCATTAAGTCCCATTTGTTCAGAACAAAAATTATTCCTCGCCCCTTTTCGTAGGCAAGCGAACAAATTTTTTTATCCTGCTCAGAAAGTCCTTCTTTTGCGTCAATCATCAGAAAAACTACATCACATTCATCAAGGGTTTTTATGGCGCGGTTTACTGAATAATATTCAACATTTTCTTTTACACGAGCTTTTCTGCGGATTCCGGCGGTGTCAAGAATTTGAATGTCGCGTCCGTTATAGCGGAAACTTCCTTCAACAACATCGCGCGTTGTTCCGGCATAGTCGCTTACAATAGACGCATTTGTGTGAGTAAGTGCGTTGCTTAAAGTCGATTTGCCTGTGTTTGGCTTTCCAAGAATTGCAATTCTAATCTGACGGTCCTGCTCTGAACCTTCCGTAACTTTTGAAAAATCAAGCCCCGAAATAAGCTTTTCGCAGAGCAGCGGAAGGTTATCTCCGTGACTTGCGCTTATTGCAATAATGTCCTTAAATCCGTAGCGAAGATAATTGTACGCATCGCCTTCGTTTTTGCCGCCCTCGCACTTATTTACCGCAACAAGCGTTTTTTCAGAAAATACACGAAGTCTTTTTATTAACTCTTCGTCCTCTGCATTTATTTCGTTTGCGTCAAGAAGCAAAAGAATTTTATCAGCCTTGTAAAGCATTTCTACGGTTTTTTCTACAACCAAATCATCCATTTCACTTTCGCGGCTTGTAAAATCGCGGGTAAGTTTGTAACCGCCGGTGTCCATTAAGTGAACAGGTTTTCCCGCAATAAAACAGGTACCTTCTACAGGGTCGCGGGTAACTCCGGGCGTAGGATCTGTAATGGCGCGTTTTGTGTGGGTAAGTGCATTGAACAAAGTTGATTTTCCAACATTCGGTCGGCCAGCAATTACAATCAGCGGAAGATTAAAATATGTTTTACTCGGAAAGAACTGCAAATTTGGCTTTTTTTCGCCTTCGTTTTTTTTGTTATCCGGCAAATTTTCTAAATCATTTTGTGCATTTTCTGAGAGTGAAGACTGCGAGTATTCTTCGAGATTTTCTGCTTCGTCCTGAATTTTTTTTACAGGCTTTGGCTTTGAAAAGTCAGGCTTTGTTTTCTTTTGTTTTTTCATAAAATTTCTCCAGATTTAGAATAATGAACTTCTTGAAAGATTTTCCAATTCCTCGATTGAAAAATTCGACAGCGTTTCTTTCATCACAGGAATTTGTTTTGGAGACATACTTAAATCACGAATTCCCATTCCTGCAAGAATAAGCAGACTTTCTTTTTTGCCAGCCATTTCGCCACATACAGAAATTGGAATTTTCTTTTTCTTTGCATTGTGAATTGTCATTTTTATAAGTCTTAAAACTGCAAGACTAAATTCATTGTAAAGCGGTGCCACGTTTGGATTTTCGCGATCAACTCCAAGTGTATACTGAGTTAGGTCATTTGTTCCAAGTGAAAAGAATGCTGAAACTGGCGTAAGGGTGTCGGAGCAAATTGCAGCGGCGGCGGTTTCAATCATAATTCCGATTGGCACGTTTGGATTAAAAGGAATATTGTCTTCTTTTAGTGCGAGTTGAACTCCCTTTGCAATTCCAAGCACAGTGTTTACCTGCGCCACATCAGTTACAAGAGGAAGCATTATTCTTAAATTTCCGTAAACGCTTGCTCTGTACAAAGCTCTAAGTTGCGTTCTAAAAACTTGCGGATAAAAAAGTGAAAGGCGAATTGCCCTAAGTCCCATAAGCGGATTTTTTTCTTCAACTGAAGGAAGATCATTTGTAGGAATGAGTTTGTCTCCGCCGGCATCCAAAGTTCTAATTGTAACCGGCTTATCGCCCATTGTTTCAAGAACCTGTTTATATGCCTGAAACTGCGCTTCCTCGCTTAAAGAATTTGAAAATGACCCTTTATTTTTGTTTTGCGACTGAAGTTCATTCATAAAAAGAAATTCAGTTCTAAAAAGTCCAATTCCGTCAGCACCTTGTTCAAGAGCAATTTTTGCTTCTTCGGGAGTTCCAATGTTTGCATATAAATGAAAAAGCGTTCCATCTTCGGTTACGGCAGGCTTATCTTTAAATTTTTTTAGAGTTTCGTAGTATTTTTTTTCTGCGGCAATTTTTGTATTTACCGAAAGAATTGTTGCTTCGTCTGGGTCAACTGTAACTTCGCCTAAATTTCCGTCAACAACAAGAGAATCTCCGTTCTTTACAATTTTATAAATGTTTTCAAGACCAACAACCGCAGGAATTCCGTAGCTTTTTGCCAGAATTGCAACGTGACTTGAAACTCCGCCTTCTGTAAGGGCAAGTCCAGCAATTTTCCGCTTACTCAAAATTACAGTGTCGCTGGTTTTCATTGAGCGGGCAACAATAACAGCTCCGTCTGGAACTTTTTCTATATCAAACGGATGATAATCTAAAAGTACATCAATAACGTGATCAAAAATATCTTCTATATCTAAGGCGCGTTCTGCAAGGTAATCATTACCGCTGTTTCTTAGTTTTTCTGCATAATCAGCAACTTTTTCTGTAAGAACGGTTTCAATGTTTTCCAGGGATTTTTCAAGAAGCTCTTTTGTTTCTTTCATAAAAACCGGGTCATTGAGCATAAGAACGTAGGTTTCAAGAATAACGCGCTGAAGGTCATCTTTTGAAAGGTCCGCAAGATGACGATTTAACTCTTCTTCAGTAACTTTACATGCTTTTTGAAGCCTTAACCATTCTTTTTCAAGGTCTTCTTTTTTTATTGAATAAAGAGGAATTTTTCTTTCCTGAACTTCAGGAAGAACAAAAGCCTTTCCTATACCAATGCCTTCGGCTGCAGAATCACCTAGATAAACATTCATACTTTTATTTTACCAAGACTATTTTTTCAAGTCAAAATTATGAAAGCCCCTAAAAAACGCAATTTTTAGAGACAACGAGTCTTATATTTGCTGCCTGTGCCGTTCGTAAAGTAAAACTCCGGCTGCTACAGAAACATTTAAGGAATCAAGTTTTCCGCAGGTTGGAATTGAAACAATTGTGTCACAATTTTGAGCTACAAGTTTATTCATTCCGCTGCCTTCACTTCCCATTACGATACAGGTTTTTTTGTCAAATTTTATTTCCTGAAGCGAAACTCCACCGGCATCAGCTCCGTAAATCCAGAATCCTGCTTCTTTTAACTGTTCAATTGAGCGGTTAAGATTTGCAACGGTTGCAATGCTCACCCACGCACTGGCTCCGGCACTGGTACGTGCAATAATTTCGTTTTCGCGCACATGAGCTGTGCTGTTGTGAGACGGAACTATTAAAAGCTGCGCTCCAAACTGATCGCAAGAACGTAAAACTGCTCCAATGTTGTGCGGATCTGTAACGTTATCAAGAATAACAACTGTGGCTTCTTCCGGGCACTGAGTAAGCCACTGATCTAGCTGAACTTCATTTTTTTCACGAAGTTTTTCGCCTTCTGCAAAAAGAATTATTCCTCTGTGCTCGCGGGCTTCTGGTGGAAGTTCTGCAACCATAGAATCAAGGGTTTTGTCATCAGTTAATTCGCAAGGAATTTGAGCTTCCTGAGCAGCTGCAAGAATTTTTTTAATTCTTGGACCTGGTTTTGAATAGTAAAGTTTTAACTTTAAAGATGATTTTTTATCCTGAGAAAATTTTCTTACCTTTTCTTCTACAGCGTGAAAGCCTGTGTAAATATTTGTTGCCATTTTATTTCCTAAAATTTGCTTTTATAAAGATGCCTTTATCAAAAAAAAATTCAGTAAAAAAAAGACAGCCGTGAATTACGCTGCACTGCACTTTTTTAAGTGTACTCAACATCCGCTGTCTCTTTTTATTTTTAGTTTGCTCAAAAAAATCTCTATTGGAAGGTGCTGAAAATTAGTTTTTTCCGCAGCAGTTTTTGTATTTTTTTCCTGAACCACAAGGGCAAGGTTCGTTACGTCCGATTTTTCTGCCTTCGCGGATTACTGTAGTTGGTCTCATCATTCCTTCGCTGTAAAACCATTCACCGTTGATTTTCTTAAAACCGCCAATTTCGTGGTGAACATCGCGAATTCCTTTCTGGGTGTAGGTTGCTTCAAATTCTACAATACCTTCGTCATCATTTTCGCCGCCTTTTTCTGTGCGCAAAATTTTGAGTCCGTGCCAGGTGCTTTTGTTACTCCAGTCCTCGGTTGCTTTTTTGTCTATTTCGGCAATTTTTTCATTCTGTTCGCATGAATTGATAATGAAGTCAATTTCGTGCTTTACATAAGCAGTATAGCGGGCGCGCATTAATGCTTCTGCGGTTAAAGCTTTTTTAGTTCCCTTAATAACAGGTTCGCAGCAGTCTGAATATGATTTTCCACTGCTACATGGACATAAATCTTTGTTTTCACTCATAATGGTAAAATT
>CAZXCR010000015.1:0-12831 GCA_964639315.1 uncultured Treponema sp.
CTTTGAAAAAGCGACATTTTAAGTCTTTGTATTTCAAAGACTTAAAATTCGAAGGCATCTCTAAAAAAGCATTGCAAATGATTTTTTAGAGATGCCCTTATGCTAAAACGATTTTAGCTTTATTTTTCAAAGACTAAAAAGCCCTCAGGTCTCTCTAAAATCAGTACAAATTCTCTTCGCTTTGTATGCGAAAAAAGGAATCAGCAAAATGGATGATATTCAAGTTCTTATTTGTGATGACTCAGCTTTAATGCGCAATCTAATTTCAAGAATTGTAAACGGAACTGAAGGAATGAACGTTGCCGGAACCGCAATGAACGGTCATTTTCTTCTGCAAAAAATTCCTCAGTTAAAACCAGATTTAATTCTTCTTGATATTGAAATGCCAGAAATGAATGGAGTTCAGTTTCTTGAAGAGCGTAAAAAGCAGGGAATTGATATTCCGGTTGTAATTCTTTCGTCAATTGCAACAAAGGGTGCGGCAGTAACAATGCAATGCCTTGAACTTGGTGCAAGCGACTTTATAACAAAGCCATCAGGTTCAACTTCTGCAAATATAACCACAGTTGCCGGCGCGATTATTGAAAAAATTGCTTCTTACGGCGGAAAATATGCGCGTAAAAACGGAAAAGATGTTCTTTCTGCCGAAATTTTTATGCACATTGCAAAGCTCAAAGAAGCCGAAGCCGCGTCAATAAAAGAAGGAATAATCGACAAAGTAAAAACTTCGCAAAGTACGATTGAACTTTCTAAAACCCTTCTTCAACCTCAGAAAAAAGAGCCAAAAGTAATTGTACCAGTTCGCGAACCTTCGAATATTGAAGTTGTAGCAATTGGAATTTCAACTGGCGGTCCAAATGCGCTCAGAGAAGTTTTTGCAAAAATTGATCCAAAATTTTCAAGACCAATTCTTGTTGTTCAGCATATGCCGGCAGGTTTTACAAAAGAATTTGCCACTTCTTTAGACAGAATTTGTCCAATCGCAGTAAAAGAAGCCGAAGACGGAGATTTAATTCACCCGGGCCAAATTTATATTGCGCCAGGAGATTTTCATATCAAAGTGGAAAAATCAACCTTATGCAACGTAATCAGACTTTCAAAAGAAGATTTAAGGAACGGTCACAGACCTTCAGCGGATGTACTTTTTGAATCAGTTGCGAAAATTTATAAAAATCATGCACTTGGTGTAATTATGACCGGAATGGGACGCGACGGAGCCGCTCAACTTGCCGAAATGCGAAAAGAAGGTGCGTGGACTTTAGGTCAGGACGAAAATTCTTCAATCGTTTACGGAATGCCAAAAGCAGCCTGGGAAAACGGTGCGGTTCAAAAGCAGGTTTCTCTTGATGATATGGCAGACGAAATAAGCCGACTCGTAAAAGAACATTAGGTAAACCTTAGCCAAACATTAGCCGCTTAAAGTTTTTTAAGTTCCCAATACAAAAGAAATTCATTATACTTTGTTTTATGCTCAGCGAACTTGAAAAAATCGAACAAAAAATAAACTTTTACCTTCCATCCGCAACTTCCCCAAATTTCAGCAAATGGGAAAAAGACTGTTTTGGAAATCTTAATTCTGCAGTGGAAGCAAAACATATTCTTCCGCTAACACAGCCGCCAAAAGATTTAATCAGTCTTGGAGGAAAAAGATGGCGTCCTCTGTTTCTTGTTCTCTGCGCAAAAGCAGTGACAGAAAGCAAGGAACTTCCCCTCGAAGAAACAGAAAAATGTCTTGAAACCGCCTACAATCTAACGCCAATGCTAGAATTTGTTCACACAGCAAGCCTGATTCACGACGATCTTGAAGACAATTCTTCTTCGCGACGAGGAAAACCGGCAGCATACATAACTTACGGCACAGATGTTGCAGTAAATTCCGCAACTTGGCTTTACTTTAACGCCGCACTTTGCATTCAGAATTTAGACGCCTCTACAGAACTAAAAAATCAACTTTATTCGCTTTATTTTTGCGAGATTAGGCGGTTGCATCTTGGTCAGGCAATGGACATAAGTTGGCATCGCAACATAAAAGAAATTCCTAGCTTAGAACAATATTCCGCTATGGTTCAAAATAAAACTGGCACTCTTTCTTCATTTGCCGCAAAAACTGGAGCTCTTTCAGCAGGCGCAAATTTGGATTTTGTAGAAGAAGTTGGAAAAATTGCAGCTCAACTTGGTGAAGCCTTTCAAATTCTTGATGACTGCATAAACTTAAAAACAGGAAATCCCGGTAAAAAAAGAGGCGATGATATTGTTGAAGGAAAAAAATCACTTCCGGTTCTACTGTTTTTTGAAAAATGCGAACAAACTGAAAAAGACCAGATTTTTGACTATTTCAAACAGGCAAAATCAGAAGGAATCGAAAGCCCAAGTGTAGAAAAAGCAATTCTTCTTCTTGAAAAATATGACTGTGTAAATCTTGCAGAAAAAAGAGGTCTCGAAATCTTAGAAAAATCTCTTTGCAGTTTAGAAGGACTTTTTGGAAACACTCAATCAGTTCAATCAATAAAAGAACTTTTCTTAAATATGGTTCCTCCTTCACTTCATTGAAAAAGCGTAAAAATTCAGCGTGCAGATTGTCTTTTACAACGTCAAGGAGAATTTTATGATGAAAGAAAGCAGCGAAAAACTAAATAATCAGGCAATAAATCTTGCGTCGTCCGGTAATTTTGATGAGGCGGTCGCGTGCCTAAAAAGAGCAATCACTGTTGAACAAGACAATTATCTTCTTTGGTTCAATTTGGGAATCACCTACAGAGATATGGGAAATTTTCAGGCAGCAAAAAATGCAATGAAAAAAGCCTTCGAGATAATGCCAGAAGATATGGAACTTGTGTGTGAACTTGCACTTCTTTGTTTCGCAATGGATCAGAAAGAAGAAGCAATTTCTTTTTGTTCAGCAGGGCTAAGTTATAACAGCGACAACGCAAAACTTTGGAATACGCTCGGAATCATTTCCTTCAATATAGAAAATTACAAAACTGCCGAATACGCATTTGAAGAAGCTATCAGCATAAATCCGTTTTTTTACGATGCAATTTATAATTTGCACGACACTTATGAGCAATTAGGAAACACTGCCGGTGCAGAAGAATGTAAAAGGCTGATGCAAAATTTAGATGGAAACAAAAAATGACAAAAAAAGCGATTGTTGTAAGCACAGATAAAAAAATCACCGTTCTCGAACTAAAAAAAGATGAATGTGCCGGTTGCTCTCTTGCCTGCACAAAAAAATCTTCGCCAATAGAAGTTTCAAACCCGCAGAATTTTCAGTTAAAAAAAGGCTCTCTGGTTTTAATAAGCGCAGGAAAAAAAGTTCAGGCAATGCAGGGAATTATTTCACTCCTTTTTCCAGTCCTCTTTGCACTCGCTGGATATTTTTTAGCAAGTCCGATTTTATCAATTTTTAACAAAACTGCCGGAGACGGAGCAAAGGCACTTTTCGTTCTGATTTTTTTATTTACAAGCGCTTCTTCAGTATTTTTTTTAAGCCGCAAACATCCGATTTTAGGGAAGGCACAAATTGTTGAAGTTCTATAAAAAATTATTTTTTTCTACCGCCACAATTTTTCTTCAAGTGATTTTTTTCTCCCTAAGTTCCTGCTCGCTGAATTACGATGAAGATTCCACACAAACTTCAACTGCCCCAGAATTTGTTTTCAAAAATGCAAAATTTTCCCGCTACGAATCAGGAAAACTCAGTCTAAAAATTGAAGCAGAGGTTTTAGAGCAATACAGCGACAACAATGCCACTTACGCTCAGAATGCAAAATTTTTCAGTTGGGGAAGTGACGGAAATTTGGAAACAGAAGGAAAATGTTTTTTACTTTCAATGAATTCAAAAGACGAAATTTACACACTTTTTAAGGACATTTTTATTCAAAACTATTCCCAAAATTTGGAAATTCAGGCACAAAATCTAAAATGGAACGGAAAAACAGAACAACTAACTTCCAGCAAGGACGAAAGCGTTTTTCTAAAAAAAGACAATATTGAACTTCAGGGAAAAGCCTTCTCTGCAAGCGGCGTCAGTCAAAGTTTCAATTTTGCAGGAGAAGTAAAAGGCTCTCTTACAACTCAGGAACCAGAGCCAGAACCAGAGTCAGAGCAAGAAACCGCAAGCAACCAAGAAGAGATGCAAAGTCCATCGCAAGAATAAAAAAAACGGAGTGCATACAATATGAAAAAAAAACGAATTTTATCTTATTTTCTAAGCCTTGTTTTTGCAGCGCCGATTTTTTGCGAAACAATAAATTTTCAGTCTTCATCAATGAGTGGAAATTCCAACGATAAAAATTCCGTCACAATTCTCGAAGGAAATGCAAAAGTCAGCACCGAAACAATGATAATAAGCGCTGATAAAATTGAACTTTCGGGAAAAGACTACAGATTTATTTCGGCCACAGGAAATGTAAAAGGTCAGAATTTAGAAAGCAAAATGGATTTTACTTGCGGCACAATGAAATATGACCGCGAATCAAAGATTGCTAGTCTCGAAAATGATGTAAGCCTCACAGACACCGAAAACGAAGTTACGGCACAGGCGCAAATCATCGAATACAATCAGGAAGCCGAACTGGCAGTTATGCAAATTAACGTTTCGCTCACGCAAAAAAACAACAAATGCACTTCGGCGTACGCAGTCTACAAAAAAAACGAGCAGCTTCTTGAAATGAGTGGAAACCCGCAGATTGTTCAGGGCGCAGACACTTTCCGCGCACAAAATATTTCACTAAATTTAAAAACGCAGGAAATAAAGCTTTCAGGTCGGGTAAAAGGCTCAGTAAGTTCAAGTTCGCAAGAGTCTCCTCAGGAGCAAGAAAAATCTTTGCAGCCTAGCGACACTCAAAAGCCAGAACAGACAGCTTCTTTGCAAACTGACGACGCCCCAAAGCCAGAACAGATCCCCGAATCAGAACCAAAGCCACAACCACAACAAGAACAAAATTAAGGAAATTTTATGCAGGAACAAATAAACGAATCAGTAAATACCGAAAATCAACCGCAAAAAAACCTTCTGCGCATTTCTTCGCTGTACAAATCTTTTGGGCGAAAAAAAGTTGTGCGCGGAATCGATTTTCAAATGCAAACTGGAGAAATTGTAGGTCTTCTTGGTCCCAACGGCGCCGGAAAAACAACAACTTTTTATATGATTGTTGGATTTTACAAGCCAAGTTCAGGCGACATTTTCCTAAACGACAACTGCATCACAGGCCTTCCAATGTACAAAAGGGCGCAGCTTGGCATTTCCTACTTGCCGCAGGAACCGTCAGTTTTCCGGAAGCTCACTGTCGAAGAAAATATTTGGTCAATTCTTGAAACCCGCAAAGATCTTTCAAAGTTGCAAAAAAAGCAAAAACTCGAGCAGCTTATCGAAGAGTTCGCAATCGGCAGAATCAGAAAGCAGCAGGCCTACACGCTTTCGGGTGGCGAGCGCCGCAGAACCGAAATTGCCCGTTCACTGGCGATCGAGCCAAAGTTTCTTTTGCTGGACGAGCCGTTTGCGGGAATCGATCCAATCGCCGTTGCCGACATTAAGTCGATGATAAAGCTCCTTGCGAAGCGCGAAATTGGCATTTTGATAACGGACCACAACGTGCGCGACACTCTTGAAATCACCGACCGCGGAATTATTATTTCGACCGGCCAAATTATGATTCAGGGCAGCAAAGAGGAAATACTGAATTCCCCAAAAGCCCGCGAAATTTATCTTGGCAAAGATTTTTCAATGTAGTTTTTTATTTTTTTGGAGCAAGTTTTTTTACTCACGACCGGCCTTGCGGGGTTTTATTCAAAAACTAAAGTTTTTGAACGGCTTCGCCGCCCCTACAGTCCGGGCTAAGTTTTTCTTTTCACAAAAATTTCATTAGCATTTAAATTTAATTTTTTTAGAAATTTTGATGAAAGTTGCAATTTTTATCAGATACTCTTTAGCAAAAATTTAAAAAAATATAGCCGCCCTTGTAACAAAGAGCGGCTCAAGTTAAGAATTTCTATAATTTCAAATCAAAAACTCAGCAATTTAAGCTTCAGCTGATTCTGCTGCAGGTGCTGGCGCAATTTTCTTAGCAAGTTTTGCATCAGCGCGAGCCTTGTTTTTCAAAGCTGCTTTGCAGTATTTACAAATCTTAACCTTTTTTCCATCAATTTCCTGATCATAAAGAGTCTTAATCTGTGACTTTCCGCAAATTGCGCAAGTTCCTCTTCCATGATTAGGTTCCTGACGAATTCCTGTTCCACGATGTGCTTTAGACATAGATTACTCCTTAGAAGATTCAGCTGCAGCAGCAGTTTTCTTTTCAGACTTTTTGCTAGCTTTAGCTTCTTTCTTAGCATCTTTAGCTTCTGAATCTGGCAATTTATAATCTACCAATTCAAGAATAACAACATCAGCCGCATCACCCTGACGGAATCCCATCTTAAGAATGCGAGTATATCCACCGTTACGATCCTTCATGCGTGGACCAATTTCAGTAAACAACTTATTTAATACTTTTTCATCAGCAATAAATTTAGCAGCGATTCTTCTGTTATGTACACTGTCAATTTTGGCACGTGTAATAAGTTTCTCAGCTGCTTTGCGTACTTCAAGAGCCTTCGCCTTTGTTGTTGTAATACGTTCATATCTAAACAAAGATGTTACCATATTGCGCGACATTGCTCGGCGGTGCGCTGTAGTACGTGAAAGCGGATTAAAACCATTTCTGTGATTCATTATTCGTTCTCGTCCTTATCTTTACGCAAGTTAACGTCCTTAAGATGACTGTAATCAGTCATACCCAAAGTCAAACCATGTTCTTCAAGTTTTGCTTTGATTTCTTCAAGGCTCTTCTTACCAAAATTTCTTGTTTTGGTAATGTCTTCTTCCGTTTTCTTTGTTAATTCACCAATAGTGTGAATATTTGCATTCTTAAGACAATTTGAACTTCTAACAGAGAGTTCAAGTTCTTCAACAGGCGTATTAAGCAAAACCTCAATACGTTTGTCATCTTCATCAAGTTCTTCGTTCGAAGAATATTCACTTTCATTAAAGTTTACAAAAATCGCAAAATAATCTTTAGCAATCTTTGCAGCCTCAGCAAGAGCGTCCTCCGGCTTTATAGAACCATCAGTCCAAATCTCAAGAATAAGTTTATCATAGTCATTGCGCTGACCTACACGGCAAGGCTCAATTGAATACTTTACTTTAGGTACTGGAGTAAAGATGCAGTCCATTGGAATTGTTCCAACAACTTCAGTGTACTTATCATTCACCTCTGCAGGTACATAGCCTCTACCTAAATCAACTTGGATTTCAATTTCCAGAGAAGCACCTTCCATCATTGTAAAGAGTTCCAACCCTTTAGTCATAATTTCCAGTTCGCCTGGCTTTTCCAAGTCATCACTTTTTACAGTTCCAGGACCTTTAAAAGTGTAAAGAAAAGTTGCCTCTTCAACATCCCGTGGCAGCCGCAAACGTATCTGTTTCAAGCTATTTAAAACTTCCAGAGTATCTTCTGAAATGTTGTCAATTGCTTCAAAAGCACTTGAAATAACTTTAGGAACACCATCTGCATCGAACGAAGTAATAATAACTGAGGAAATTGCATATCCCTGAATTGAAGACAACAAAACTCTTCTTAAGGTGTTGCCAACTGTTGTACCAAATCCAGGTTCAAATGGATATGCAGTAAATTTTCCATAGTTAGGATTAGTTTCGAGATGCTCAAATGTGATGCTTTTTGGTTTTTTAAAACCTTTAAGCAGATTTCTGCGAGCCATCTGAACTCCTTATTATTTAGAATAGAGCTCAACTACGAGCTGTTCTTTTATACCAGCAAGGTCTGTAACTTCTTCTCTTCTTGGATACTGAACAAAAGATCCTTTTACAGCATCAACATCAACTGAAATCCAAGGAGCAGTTCCTGACTTAGAAACTTCTTTAAGACCATCTTGAACAACGGCAAGTTTTTTGCTTGCATCTTTCATTTCAACAACATCACCAGGTTTTACCTGATAACTTGCAATGTTAACGATCTTTCCGTTAACTCTTACATGACGATGCAAAACTAACTGACGTGCCTGACTTCTTGAAGATGCAAAATGCATTCTGTAAACAACGTTATCAAGACGACATTCAAGCAGTTTAATAAGATTCTCACCTGTAACACCTGTCATGCGCTGAGCATGTTCAAATGTAAGGTGGAACTGCTTTTCCTGAACGCCATAAATCTTCTTAATCTTCTGTTTTTCACGCAACTGAAGACCGTATTCGCTTCTTTTTCCAATGCGAACCTTAGGATCTTTTCCTGGAGCTGCGCGTTTTTTATTGATAGGACATTTATCGCTGTTGCAGCGTTCGCCTTTAAGACATAATTTTGTCTGTTCTGTTCTGCACTGTCTACAAACAGGACCTGTATATCTAGCCATCTTATCCTACTCTCCTTACATACTTCGTGTTTTTCTAGGACGACATCCGTTGTGTGGAATAGGAGTAACATCTGAAATAGATTTTACCTTAAGTCCTAAAGTACCAAGAACGCGGATAGCATTTTCTCTACCGATTCCAGGACCCTTTACAAAAACATGAACCTCTCTAAGGCCATAACTAGCCGCACGCTGAACAGCTGTTTCTGTTACAGACTGAGCTGCAAACGGAGTTGACTTCTTAGCGCCACGGAATCCAAGTCCGCCAGACGAAGCCCATGCAATTGCATTACCATTTAAATCGGTAATTGTTACAATTGTGTTATTAAAGGTAGCCTGAATGTAAATGTTACCTTCATAAACACTCTTCTTCTCTTTTCTCTTTTTTACGGTTGCCATCAGTTACCTCGATTAAGCCTTTTTCTTATTAGCTACGGTCTTTTTCTTACCTTTGCGTGTTCTAGAATTAGTTCTAGTTCTCTGTCCGCGCACAGGCAAGCCCTTACGATGACGCAAACCACGATAACTACCGATATCGATAAGACGCTTGATGTTTAAACCAATTTCAGAACGCAAATGTCCTTCAGTCTTATAATTTTCATCAATAGCCTTTCTGATTTTTCCAAGTTCATCCTCTGACAAATCATTCATCATTGTATCAGGATTAACATTGGTAATTTTGCAAATATTATTTGCAGCAGAACGGCCAATACCATAAATGTATGTCAATGCAATATTGACATGCTTATTTGGAAGATCAACTCCCGCAATTCGAGCCATCAGTTAACTCCTCAACCTTGTCTCTGCTTATGTTTCGGATTAGAGCAGATAATACGTACAATGCCGTTTCTCTTAATAACCTTACACTTATCGCAGATAGGCTTTACACTGGTTCGTACTTTCATAAAAGTCCCCCTGGAAATTTACTTTATACTTATTTCTATATTGGATCCTGGCAGTTCGCTATGAACTACAATCCAATAAAATCGCACCAATTTTAAACATTAGTGCGACAATATATCATAAATTCCCTAACTTAATCTAGTAGCAAGCCAAGAATTTCTGTCATATTTAAGAGAATTTTTTGATTTTCAAAAATCAATTAAAACTACAGATTTCTTGACTTTAAGCCTTTCTTTGTAAATCCATCGTGATGATGCATTTTAAGAAGAGCTTCAACCTGTGCCATCGTATCAATATCAACACCTACAAGAATCAGTAAAGAAGTACCGCCCATCAACATTGAAATTGATGCAGGGAACTTGAAAATAATCTGAATCACAGTAGGCAAGAGGGCAATTACTGCCAAATACAAAGACCCAGGAAGTATCAGTCGGTTCAACACCTTCTGAAGATATTTCTCAGTATTATCAGTTCTGATTCCGGGAATAGAACCACCGTTTTCACGAATATTTTTTGCGATTTCCGTAGGGTTCAGGGTTACCTGAGTGTAGAAGTATGCAAAAAATACAATCAACAATACTTCGATAAAGTTATACCAAAATCCAAGTGGATTCAACACTGTAGAAACCTTCATCAGCCAAGTAGCCTTTGAAGCGAAACTATTTGCAATCTGAAGAGGGAATGTTAAAAACGCAGAAGCAAAAATGATAGGAATTACTCCAGACGGGTTGATTTTGAATGGAATATAAGTTGACTGTCCGCCATACATTTTTCTTCCAACAACACGTTTTGCATAATGAACTGGAATCTTTCTTTCTCCAGACTGTTCAAATACAACAAGTCCAATAATCACTATAAACAAAATAAGAGCAACAATAACGAATACAACATTGATATCTCCGTTTTGCACGCTCTTAATCAATTCATAAACAGCACTTGGAAGGCGAGCAACAATTCCAGCAAAAATAAGCATTGAAATACCATTTCCAATACCATGAGCTGTAATCTGATCACCAAGCCATACTGTAATCATAGAACCTGTCGTTACAGTTAAAACAGCAAGCAAGTTAAAATAAACTTTATTATTAAAGATAATTGCGCCAGGAACTGCCTGATTTATAGAATCAGCATACACAGTAATAGCCACAGACTGGATAAGACAAACGATAATAGTTCCAACTCTTGTCCAAGCCTGAACCTTCTGCTGTCCACCTTCTTCCTGTGCAATTCTTTTTAGTGATGGAAAAATCACCAAAGCAAGCTGCAAGATAATCTGTGTTGAGATGTATGGCATTACACCAAGCATAAACACAGAAAATCTTTCAAATGCACCGCCAGCAAAGAAATCCATATAGCTGGCAAATGCACTCTCTGCACCACTGGCAAAACTTTCGAAGTATTGTAAAAGCAAAGTAGCGTTGATACCAGGAATTGTTAAAACACTGCCCAAACGAAAAATTGCAAGAATGAGCAATGTAAAAAGCATACGACTTCTCAGCTCTTTAACTTTAAACATATTTACAACAGGATTGTTTGCCATTTAGTTAACCACCGTTTATTTTGTTTCTTTAGAATCTGACAAAATTTTTACAGTTCCGCCAAGTTTTTCAATTTTTTCCTTAGCAGACTTTGAAATCTTATCAACTTCAACAGTCAGTTTTTTTGTAACATCACCGCCGCCAAGAATTTTAATTCCGTCAGCAGTCTTATTGAGCAAGCCTTTGGCTGCAAGTGTTTCTGCATTAACAGTTTCACCATCGCTATATTTAGCATCAAGTTCACCAAGGTTAAAACAAATGAACACTTTCTTAAAAGGTGCATTCGAAAATCCACGACGAGCAATACGTCTGTAAAGAGGCATCTGACCGCCTTCAAATCCAACGTATGTTTTTCCGCCTGATCTTGACTGCTGACCTTTGTTTCCTTTTCCAGCTGTAGTTCCAAGTCCAGAAGAAGAGCCACGTCCAACAATCTTTCTTTTTCTGTTTGCACCTTCTGGCGCATGCAAAGTAAAATCTGCCATTAGTCGATCTCCTCTACTTTTACAAGGTGAGCAACAGAAGCAACCATGCCTTTTATAGCATCATTTGCTTCCTGTTCAACAACTGAATTAATTTTCTTTAAGCCTAAACTGCGTACTGTTGCTTTTTTTTCTGGTTTCTGACCAATAACACTTTTTACTAAAGTAATGCGTAATTTCTTTGCCATAATCAGCCCCACATCTCTTTAAGCGTTTTACCGCGATTCTGAGCGATAGACTTTGCATCCATCAATTCAGCAACAGCATTGAATGTTGCACGAACTACGTTTACAGATGTTCTAGATCCCTGAGATTTAGAAATTACATCTGTTAAGCCAGCAGCATCCATAACAGCACGAACAGGACCACCTGCAATAATTCCTGTACCAGGGCAAGCAGGCTTTAAGAGCACTGCAGAACTCTTGTACTTTCCAATTATTTCATGTGGAATTGTTCCGTTTTTCATAGGAAGAGTAACAAGGTTAGACTTAGCCTTATCAATACTCTTTCTAATAGCCTCAGTTACATCATTAGCCTTTCCAAAACCGTATCCAATGCGACCTTTTTTATCTCCAACAACAGTCAGAGCAGAAAAAGACATTCTGCGACCGCCTTTTACAGTTTTTGCAGTACGATTAAGTTTTACAAGCTTTTCAACAAATTCGTCAGCAGGCTTTTTATCATAATTCTTCTGGTGTTCCATAGTCTCTCCTAGAATTCAATCCCGGCACTGCGGGTAGCGTCAGCAAGAGCTTTTACAACACCATGATAAAGATAACCGTTACGGTCAAATACTACTTTAGTAATATTTTTATCCTTAAGGCGAGCACCCAAAGCCTCACCAAGTTTTGTTGCACCTTCAACATTTGGCTTCAGGGCAGCAAAATCTTTTTCAAGACTTGAAATAGAGGCAAGAGTATTGCCTTCATCATCATTTATTACCTGTACGTAAAGGTTACGTCCGCTTTTAAAAACTGTCATACGAGGACGATCTGCAGTACCGTAAATTGACTTACGAATATGTACTTTTCTGTGCAGACGCTTTCTCTGTTTATCGTTTAACTTTCTAAGCATTTAATTCACCTTATTTTACGCCAGTCTTTCCGACTTTACGTCTGATAACTTCATCCTCGTAGCGAATACCCTTTCCTTTGTAAGGTTCAGGTTTGCGAAGTCTACGAAGTTGAGCACTAAATTCACCAACTTTCTGCTTATCAATTCCAGAAATAGTGATTTTACCATTCTGGTCAGTAACAACTGAAAGTCCGTCAGGAATAACTGCAATGAATTCTGATGAATAACCAAGATTCATAACAATATTTTTTCCCTGAACTTCACTGCGGTAACCAACTCCAGTAATAATAAGCGATTTAGAGAAACCTTGTGAAACACCAACAACCATATTGTGAATAAGATTTCTATATAAACCGTGAGCAGCACTTGCTGCTTTTGACTCATCACTAGGAGTTACAATTACTTCAGCATTTTTTACTTCAACAGTT
>CAZXCR010000016.1:0-12634 GCA_964639315.1 uncultured Treponema sp.
TCAGTTAATTTTCCAGCGGTTGCCGTCTTTTACAAAACGTTTTGCGTTTATTTCCAAAAGTCTTCCGTCTTCTCCAGACATTTTTACCATAGAAGTTATAGGATTTACTTCAATAACACGGAAATTTGTTCCATCATAAAAAAGTTTAATTCCTTCGTTAGGCAAACTTTTTCTTGCTTCAGAATACCAGTCATATTCATAGCTAAGACAACACAAAAGTCTTCCGCATTGACCGCTTATTTTTGTAGAATTCAAACTTAAATTCTGATCTTTCGCCATTCTTATGCTAACAGGCCGTAATTTATCGCTCACTGAATTGCAGCAGTAAGGACGTCCGCAAACACCAAGTCCGCCTGTAATTCTGCTTTCATCACGCACACCAATCTGACGCAGTTCAATTCTCATTTTAAAAACAGAAACCAAATCTTTTACAAGTTCCCTAAAATCAACTCGGTTATCGCTTGAAAAAAAGAACAAAGCCTTTTGCTCGCCAACAAGAAAATGCACCGAAACAAGCTTCATATCAAGATGATGCGCACTTACCTTTTCTCTAAAAATATCAAATGCCGACTTTTCCTTTTCCCGCAGTTCATTTGCATTTTTTAAATCATTTTCAGTTGCAGAACGCAAAATTTCAATTACATCACTAGGTTTTATTCCCACAGGAACATTCGCTCTTCCTAAATTCCGCGCAAGATCAGCGCCATATCTTGTTGGAACAATAACAAAATCACCTGGCTTTATTTTTATTCCGTGCGGCAAAGTTGCATAAATTCCTTCGCAAGAATATTCGAGCTTTAACTTGTATAATTCACTTGGAAAGACAAAATTTTCAGAAGAATTATCTTCCGTTCCTTCATTATCTTCCAAAGTTGAAAGATCCACATTATCTTTATCTAATTCATTTTCAAAAAGATCAGACATTTTTTTCCTCATTTTGTTTCGAAAAAGTTTCGTTTTCGTTAAAAAACTTTCTCTTAAGTTTTGTTTCACATTTTTTTTAGTTCAAAATTTTTTTAGCCAAGAAAATTTATCAGTAATCCTTTTATTTCATCTACTTTTGAAAGCATAAAAAGTTTGTCTCTATGCGACGAAAGCAAATATCGCGCCATTTCATCAAGTTTTTCGTTTATAACGCGAATTTGAACTCTTGGCGGAAGAGGCTTTCCTTTCATATTAAAACCTCTGCGTTCCTTTTTCTTAACCTGAAAATTATTTTTTTCAAGAAATTTAAAAAATTGCGAAAGTTTCCGGCGGTAATCAGCAAAATTTTCCGGGGTCTGAAATTCCACAAGTTTATCGCCCGCAATATCAACTTCATCCCGCAAAAAAACTGCTGCATCCTCAGTTTCCATTCCAAGAATTTCAAGAGGAAACCCTTCCTGAATCAAAGAATTTTCCGCCTGATTTTTTTCAAGAACATTAGAAAAAGAACTTTTAATTTTTTCAGATTTTTTGTTTTTTTGAGTTTTAGAAGCCTCCGCCTGACCAGCCATTTGTGCTGCGGCAAAATAAAGACTCGAACTGGAATTTATGCCCTCTACAGCCATTTTTAAACCTGAATTGATTTTTCTTGAATCGCCTTTTGATTCTGCCAGTCAAGAACAGTACTTTCATAAACAGTTTCTTCAGAAAGAGAAATACAGTGCCCGTTGATAATAACTTTTTCATCAGACTGAAGCCTGTGGGTTTGCACATCACCAATTACAACACTCGAAGAAAGCAATTTTACAGATTCTGGAGCAATTATATTTCCGTAAACAATTCCGCCAATAACAGAAACTGACCTTGCTTCAATATTCCCAAGCACCCTTGCATTTTCGCCAATAATCACATTTCCAGAAGTTTCAAGGTTGCCGTCAAGGTCGCCATCAATTCTAACAAATCCATTAATTTTAAGATTGCCCTTTATTGAAGAACCTTTTCCAATAATACTGTTGAGTGAAATGTCTTCGTTAAAAACTGCCATGTATTTCTATTTTACGTTAATATATTTTGCTGGATCCACAACATCAGAACCAATATGAACTTCATAATGCAAATGAGGTCCTGTTGTAAGTCCTGTGTTGCCTAGTGTACCAATAATCTGGCGCTGAGTTACAGTTTCGCCCTTATGTACACGAATTGTAGACAAGTGCGCATAGCGAGTATAAATACCGTATTTATGTTTGATAATTACATAATTTCCAAAACTTTCATCATAGCTTGCAGAAACAACTTGTCCGTTTGCAGTTGCAATAATAGGATCTCCAACTCGATAAGTAGAAAAGTCCAATCCTTTATGAATGTACCACTGCTGAGTAATCGGATGCACATTCTGACCAAAAGCCATTGAAATATGGCCAATTCCATTTTTTACCGGCCAAACGTTTGGAATATCAGTAAATAAAGTTCCCTGATTTTCAAGCATTTTTCCAATCTGCTCAACCGGATGAACTGCACTTTCAAGATACGCCGTAAGCTGACGAACATCAGCGGTTTCTTTTAAAGAACCAGATATAATGTCCTGAGTATCAAAAAGTGAAGAAAGGTCGCTATTTTTTCCAAAAGATTTTGAAGCACTCGAACTTTGATTTATTCCAAGTAAAGAAAGTGTTTGACTTAAAGAATTCTGGAATCTTTTTGCGGACTGAAGCAAATTATTATTTTCATCGCGAAGTTCATCCAAACTTGCCAAAGACTCGCGGTTTTCGTCCTTTAATCTGCTGATTTCTGCGCTACTTCCTGCATTTCGATGATTAAAATACACAAAGGAACCTGCAACACCAATAATTACAAAAGTCCCCAGAATAAGTGCAAAAACATTTGTTTGAATATTAAAAACTTTGCCCTCACTATGAGGAACAATCATAATTGTAAGTTTACCGTCAAAGAATTTAAAAATACGTACAAAAAAGTGACCAAGTTTTACAAAAATTGATTTTAAAGAATTTCTTAGTCGAGAAACGAAACTTTTTTCAATTCTTTTATATTTTCGGGTACGTGCCAAAATATGCCTTCCTTAAGAAATAAAACAAATACAAAAGCAAAACTAAAAAATGTCTTTATTTCAGAGTAATTAAATAAGTATAACAAAAGACTTTGTTTTGTGTCAATTTTAAATGGGAAGCCTTACAAAATGAACATCTTTGGTAATTTTTAGGTCATCTGGTAAAAAATCAATTAAAAAAATTAGATTTTGACCCACACAAACGCATATCAAATAAAGTTGACGATAAAAACTTCCTATGCTATCTTTATCGGTACAAACATTTCAAAACAACAGATTTACTTTTAAGGAAACAGTGATTTTGCAAATAATTCCTTGCCATAAAATCACTGCTTTTTATTTTACGGAATTAACTTGCAGTTCCGCACAAAACAAAAGTTAAGGAAGAAAGCCATGCATTTTTTTGATACTCATGCCCATATAGGGTTGATTTACGATGACCCTATAGAACAGTACCGCGTTATTTTACAAGCAAAAAAAGCCGGTGTTACCAGAATTATTTCCATAAACAATTCACTTCTTGCGTTTAAAAAAGAATATGAATATCTCAAATTCCAGAAAGGAATTTTTCATGCAGTTGGAGTTGGTCCTTCAGAAGTTACAAATCCTGGAGCACATTGGGTTGAAGATATTGAAGAAAGTATCAAACTTCCAAACGTTGTTGCCATTGGAGAAACAGGACTTGATTATTACAAGCAGTACGGCGATAAAAAAAATCAGATTGAACTTTTTATAACTCAGCTGGAACTTGCTCAAAAGCACAATCTTCCGGTAATTATTCACAATCGAAATGCTGGAAAAGATATTTTTGAAATTCTTCAGGATCGCCTGCCAGACAGCGGAGCAATTTTTCACTGCTATAGCGAAGATGCAGAATACGCACGCAAATGTCTTGATGCAAATATGAATGTTTATTTTTCATTTGCCGGAAATCTTACTTACAGAAATACAAAAAATCTTCACGAAACAGTTATGAATATTCCGCTCGACAGAATTCTCATCGAAACTGAAAGTCCTTTTATGATTCCTGCTCAGTACAGAGAAAAGAAACGAACAAAACCTGCTATGCTTCCTGCAACAGCAACTTTTCTTGCTGAATTGCTTGATATTGACCTTGAAAAACTTGCTGCTCAACTTTGGACAAACAGTTGCAAAGTCTTCAAGCTTCCTGAAGATAACTAAAATATGTCTTGGTATCATCCTGTAAAAATAGGAAATCTTGAACTAAGCGGAAATTTATTTCTTGCACCAATTGCTGGCTATAGCGACAGAGCGTTCCGCAGTTTATGCGTGGAATGTGGTGCAAGTTTCTGTACTACAGAAATGGTGAGTGCAGAAGCTTTAGTACGCAACAACATAAAAACTCTGGATTTGATGGCACGCGCTCCAGTAGAAAAATCTTATGCAGTGCAAATTTTTGGCGGAAATCCACAAATTATGGCAGAAGCAGCTCAAATTGTGCTTGAAAAAACTGACTGCGAGTGTATTGACATAAACGGTGGCTGCCCGGTTCCAAAAATCACCAAAACAGGCGCAGGAAGTATGCTTACAAAAGAACCTGACCGTCTTTATTCAATTGTAAGCGCAGTAAAAGAAACCTCTCTAAAATACACAAAGTCTCATCCGGAACGAAAAAATGTTCCTGTTACAATAAAAATTAGAAGCGGGTGGGACAGTGAACACATAACCTGGAAAGAATGTGCACAAGCCGCATTAGATGCAAAAGCAGATGCAATTACAATTCACGCAAGAACAAAGGCTCAAGGCTATTCAGGAAAAGCTGATTGGGAAATTCAACGGCAACTAGTGGAATTTATAGACGGACGAATTCCAGTTTTTGGCAGTGGAGACGCAAATTCTCCAGAATCAACTTTACAAATGTTTGAGCAAACAAATGTTGACGGAATTATGTTCGCGCGCGGTGCTATGGGCGATCCTTTTCTTTTTACAAGAACCATAGAATTTTTAACGTCTGGAAAATACACAAAAGAAACTTTTGAGCAAAGAATTAGCGCAGGTTTTAAAGAACTTGAAATGAATGTAGAAATTTACGGAGAAAAATCCGCCTGTCTGCAAATGAGAAAAAAATTCTGTGCGTACACTTCCGGAATGCAGGGAAGTTCTCAGTTAAGAAAACAAATTGTAAACACATCAAGCGTAGAAGAATACAAAAAAATTCTTGCTGATTTTATAAAAATTTAAAAAAATATAGCTAGCCAAGCCTAGCCCCGATGGTAAGGGCGGCGAAGCCGTTCAAAACCGCAGGTTTTGAATGAAGCGAAAGCGCAACCCTGAACAGCGGGTTTTCTAAAAAAATTTGCGGGCACGGTTACTAACAAGGCATTTTCTTTTGAATTGGAATTTTTGTTTGCTAAGAAAATCTCTGCCACATTACACGCCCGCTGTAAATAAAAAGAGTTCGCTCCAAGTAAGTAAAAAAATGCAAAAAACTCAGAAAGCAAACGCAAACTTGTAACAAATTTGCCCCATCAGATAAGCTTAATTTTAAAAATCAAACTTGAGCAAAATAATCTAAGTCTATAAAATGAATCTATGTCGTTTATTCAAAGTTTAACTGAATTTTTTCAGTCGATTTTTATGTCCTCACATCCAGAAATAAAAAAAAGACAAATGGTCAGGAAACTTGAAAACGAATTAAAAAACCTTGCCCCAAACTTGTACAAAAACAGTCTTGTTCAGCCAAATTTTGCAGAAGCAATTCGAATTTTATTTGTAAACACAAAAACTATTGAAAATATCCTTTCAGAAACAATTTGTTCAGACGACATTGCACGAAGCCGCCATTTTGAAGAGCAGCTTCTCCTTACAGGATTTTCTTCTCAGCAACAGGAAGTTCTTCAAAGTCTTGCATACGAAAACCGCAAAGCAAATGCAAAAAAAGCTTCATCTTTGAACAGATATTTTGAAAGTGAACATCGAAAACTCGAAACTGTTGTAAAAGAAATGAACAGTATGGATTTTGTAAAAATTGACCGAGTTCTTGATAAAATAAAGCAGCTTTATGACATCTGCAAATTTTCCTATACTTCGGCGCTTAGAGTTTTTGACAGCACTTTTTCAACTTCAAACACTTATCAACCGTGCTTTGCGCCAGTTCCGGCAGATTTACTCGAAAATTCGCTTTTAGATCTTTATTACGTACTTGCGGATATGGATATTTCAACGTCAGTTTTTAATGCGATTCTTGCCCTTGCTGAACTAAAAAACCGCAAATCCCTTTCAGAAAGAGAAAGTCAGAATCTTAAAGAAAATCTAAAAAAAATTCAGGGACTTTTAAAACACGTTTTTACAAATGAAATTCTTGTTCTTTTAATAAGAATTGCCAAGCAGGATAATACTTTTGTTCCAAATCGCGCATCTTACAAAGGAAATTTCCGAAAAAAATATGCTGAATATCTCGAAGAGCGTTTCCGCGTAGATTCAGAGCGACTTAAAGGTGAAATTCAGGACGAAACAATTTCTGATGAAGTTAATCAAATTTTTGGAGATAAACCGCTTATTTCGCTAAAAGGCTACAATGCAGAATTAAACAATCAGCTAAAACACAGCACTTCCTGCGGATTTATGTGGGTTTTTCCAATGCAGATTTTAAAAAACTTTATAAAAAATTTTTATGAAGACCACATAAAAGCGCTTTTAAATGACATTGTAATAGAAGGAATGTTTAATAATTCCACTTACAAAACTGAATTTTCTTCTACAGTATTTGCCTGCAACGAAAGTTTAGAAAGAATTGAAGCTTTTGAACAATTATTCAACCGCGGAAATGAATTTGACGAAGCAAATATAACCGGACTTATTCACGACAGCCACAAAACTCAATCTTTTGAAAGTACGCTAAAAAATCTTTGTACTCAAATTAACCGGGAAGCAAAAGAATTACTCCAAAGCGAAACAAATAACATAAATTCTTTAAATAAAAAAATAGATGATTTACTTGTAGAATCAAAAAAGCCAAATTCTGATGTAATTCAGAACTTAAAAGTGCTTATGATTTCTTCACGAAACCGCGATAATTCCAGCATTATGGAAAATCAACATCAGCAATGGAACATATTTCTTGAAATAATGAAGAACTATGTTATAATCGACGCAAAAGAAAAAAAATAATAGAGTAAATAGGTGAATAGTTCAGAAAACGATTCAGAATCCGTAAAAGTCTCTGTCGATAGTGTTTTTTCTATGTACGAAAAGACCATCTATGATTTGCGTCAGTTACTTGAAATTTCACGCTCACTTAGCGCACAAATAGAACTTCCGGCTCTTATTGAATCAATCCTCTACACAACAATGGCTCAAATGCGCGTTACTGGCGTAGGTCTTTTTGTAATGAAAAGTTTTGACAGCAACTGTTTTGTTCTCGAAAATAACTACACCGGAATTTCAATAGATTCTTCAATCGACTATAAAATCCAAACAAACAGCCCTATTTCAGAAAAACTTGCGGAAATTGCAAATCCGTGCACAATTCAAGAAATTGAAAAAGATTTTCCTGCAGATGATAAAACCTTAAAAATGCTAAAAACGCTGAATTCTTCACTTCTAATTCCACTTATGCTAAAAAACAGAATAAATGGTCTTTTAGTTTTAGGCGAAAGAATTCTTCTTGAAAACGACACACCCGAATATACAGATTACGAACGCGAAGAAATCAGCACAATTGCATCTCTTGCGTCAATTGCAATAAACAATGCTTCTCTTATTGAACAGTCATCTACAGATATGATGACTAAATTAAAGCTCAAATATTATTTCTTTAATTCCCTTACAGACAAACTGGATCTTGCACTTGCTCAGGGAAAGCCGCTTTCTGTTCTTATGCTCGACATTGATTTTTTTAAGAAATTCAACGACACGTACGGTCACGAATGTGGCGATTACGTTCTTATCAACGTGGCAAGAATTATTAGAGAAAGTATACGTGATGATGATATGCCATCTCGCTACGGTGGAGAAGAATTTACTGTAATGCTAATCGACACCGACAAGGACGAGGCCATTGCAATTGCAGAAAGAATCCGCAAAAACATAGAACAGGAAGATTTTGTTTACAACGACACTCATATGAAAGTTACAATTTCTGGAGGAGTTTCTGTTTTTTCCGCAGACAAAAATCCTATTCTTTCGGCAAGGGCACTTGTAAATCAGGCAGATCAGGCTTTGTACATTTCAAAAGCAACAGGAAGAAATAAAATTTCTTTTGAAGAACCAAAAAGTTCGCCAGCACTCGTTAAATAGTGTGGGGAAAACGAAACTCTCGGTAATTGAGCCCGTCGAAACTACCATTTGTAAGAAAGTCGCTTGATTTCGACAGACTCAATCGGCACTTAGATAATTAATTTCAAACTAATCTCTAAAACTAAAACTTTAATCATAAACTTCCGATAATCTTTTTGATGAACATTTTACGAAAACCATTTAAATATAAATTCTACAATTTTACAGTAATTCTTATTGTAATAAATTTTGCCATCTTCTTTATTTCGCTTTTGTTTCCAAAAATTAAATTTTATTTAGGAATGAGCTTTTACGGACTAAAATTCCATATGTACTGGCAGCCAATAACATATATGTTTGTTCATTCAGGCTGGTCACACATAATTTTTAATATGCTTGCACTTTTTATGTTTGGAATACAAATTGAACGTTCTATTGGTTCCTGGGAATTTTTGACTTTTTATATGCTCTGCGGAATTTTTGACGGATTTATTTCCATCATTTTGTACAGAATTTTGGGAATCAACACGCTTTTGATTGGCGCAAGCGGTGCAATTTATGCGCTGCTTCTTCTTTACTCAGTGATTTTTCCACGCAGCGTTATTTCAATTTGGGGAATAATTCCTATTCCAGCGCCACTTTTAGTTGGAATTTACGCAGTAATCGAACTTGTAAGCCAAATGTTTGGAAGCGACAACGTAGCGCATCTTTCGCATCTTTCGGGATTTTTGCTTGCGTGGATTTATTTAAAAGTGCGAATGGGAATCAGTCCTGTAAAAGTGTGGAAAAACGCTTATGGCCGATAAAAAAATTTTTCTAGTTTTAATATGCGCCTTCTGTTTTAATTTTGCGTTCGCTCAAGTTCCGTCTCAGTTAGAACAAATTCGCATACAAGTTTGGGCAGATTTAGATCCTTTTCCAGGAAAATTTGATGATTTTAATGATTGTGATGATGATGAAGAAAATTTAAGCAAAGGTCAGAATTTAAGTCCGGAAAATGAAAAAACAAATCAAAGTGAATTTGAACAAATTTTTGGATTTGCAATAAATCGAACTAAAGAAATTGCACCGTTTTTAATAAGCGGAATGATTTACGGATTTAATTTCGAGTACACACCTTATGACAAAAGACGAAATGTTGCAGAATACTGGAATTTTACTCCAATAAAAGAAATTAGTAAAAATACAAATCAACTTGAATATAAAAATCCTATTGCTATGGAAAACAAACTTGTGTGCTGGGTTTACTGCGACCGTACAAAAGAGCAAACTCAGGAATTTGAACATTGGAATTCAGTCGTTTATCCAAAAATAAAAGGCAAGGGAAGTGCGACCATAGAAAACGGATTTGAAAGTATAAAAGAAGCGTGTAGTGAAACCGCAAAACTTGCCGTAAGAGAATACTGGCGCACAATGATAAAAAATAAACCCAAAGAAATCAGCGGAAAACTTTTGTTGATTGGAAATCCGCGCATATACATTAGCGAGGGGCAGTATGTTACTGACCTTGATTTTTTTATGGAAACTGATAAAATTATTCCATATACTCAATTCTGATTTTGCAGGAGGAAACTATGAAAAAGATTATTGCAATTTTAGCAGTTGCATTTGCAGCAGCTTTTGTAATTACTGCACAAACAGCAGGCAACGCGGATTCTGAAGGAATAAACAGTTATTCTTCTATCGATACAGAAGTTTTACAGATTGAAGATAAATATGCATCTTTTCATCAGAAAGCAAAAACTGTAAAACTAACCATTGAGCACACTCCGCTTACAGGCGAAGTAAGACTTTATTACACTTGTATGGCTTCAGCATACGATCAGGGCGAAGCAATGAATACAGCTATGGCTGTTTACGAAGATTTTGCTGAAGAAAATAAGTACAAATCAAAAATCTATTTGAGCAAAGACAAAACTTCTTATTTTAAGGATGAGCGCGGAGTTAGAATGGCAACTTACGTGTCTCACGTAATGTTCAAAAGATAAAATTTTAACATAATCAAAAACTGATTTTAAGAGGAACTTCGCACTTACTGCGGATGCTTTCTCTTAAATCACAGGCATTTTTAAAAAGTCATCACAAAATGTTTTTTATAAATGCTGATAAATTTCTGGGTCACCTTAGGTTGGTAATTTAAATTGGCAGACATTAAAACAATCATTAAAAACTTGCATCCTTTGGAAACAAAGGTTCTTCTTCATTACAGCTTAAAAGACGAGTTAACTTCAGCTCGCCTCCAAACAGAACTTGGCTACAAAGAAGGTCACGCAAATCAAGCTTTTAGCTGGCTTGCAGGAAAAAAACTTCTTGCAGAAACTTCAAGAACTCCTCACACATATTTTGAACTTACAGATTTTGGACGCAAAGTGTTAACAGAAGGCTTTGCAGAAGAAAAAATCGTTAACTTTTTAAAAGAAAATGGTGCTAAAACACTTCCAGAAATTGCAGCTGGTACTGGACTCGAAAACAAAGACGTAGGTTCAGCATTTGGTGCTTTAAGCAAAGATAAAGTTCTTTTAATGAATTCTGAAAAAAAAGCAGAATACACAGGCGCTCCTCTTCCAAACAGAATTTCCCTTGCAAAACAGTTGATTGAAAAAGCTTCAAAAGCAGAAAACTGTCAACTTGATGCTGCAAATTTGTCTAAAGAAGAAATTGAAGTAATGGGCGGTCTTACAAAAAAACGCGGAATAAGCGAAACGCCTTTTAAAACTATAGAAAGAGAAACCGTTATCTATAAATTAACAGAGGCTTTTTCTCAAATTGCAGACGCTCTAAAAAAAGCAGGCATTACAGGCAACGAAATTGGAGAAATTACTCCACAAATGCTTTCTAGCGGAGACTGGAAAAAAGGAACTTTCCGTGGATACAATATTTCAATTCCGCCGGCAAGAATTATTCCTGGAAGAACAAATCCTTACGTTCAGTTTTTGGAATCAGTTAAAGACAAACTTTGTTCGCTTGGATTCCAGGAATTTGACGGTCCGCTTGTAGAAACTGAATTTTGGAATGGAGATGCACTTTTTATGCCTCAGTTTCATGCAGCACGCGACATTCACGATGTTTATAGAATAAAAAATCCAACTCACGCAAAATCAATTGAAGAACCTTATCTTTCTAATGTTGCAGCAGTTCATCGCAATGGAGGCAACACAGGAAGTCGCGGTTGGAATTATGAATTTGATAACGAATTTACACGCCGCTTGATTATGCGCTCGCAGGGAACAGTTCTTTCGGCACATCAATTGCACAAGGCTGAAATTCCAGGAAAATATTTTGGAATTGCAAGATGTTTCCGCTACGACAAAGTTGATGCAACTCATCTTAGCGACTTTTATCAGACTGAAGGAATTATTCTTGGCGAAGATGTAAATTTACGCACGCTTCTTGGAATGCTCAAGATGTTTGCCGTAGAAATTGCAGGCGCTACAGAAGTAAAATATGTTCCAGGATACTTTCCGTTTACTGAACCTTCTGTTGAAGTTCATATTAAGCATCCTAAGCTTGGCTGGTTTGAGCTTGGCGGTTCTGGAATTTTCCGTCCTGAAGTTACAAAAGCTATGGGAATTGACGTTCCTGTTCTGGCTTGGGGAATTGGAATTGACCGAATGGCACTGATGGCTTTGGGTCTTAATGATTTACGCGAACTTTTCTGTGAAGATGTTGAAAAAGTACGTCTTAGAAAAGCAAAATTCTAAAGTCATTTAGTTTATTGAATTTTTAACTGAAAAACTTGTCTTTTTTTAGGCAAGTTTTTTTTATTTGGAACAGGAGATTTTGTTACACTGCGCAAATTGTGGAGCAGAAGGATTTTAGCGTTTTACTCTGCAAGTTTTGTGCCAAAACTCGTGGTCTTTTTGATAAGAAATAGATTTTTTTGGGGCGGGAGGTTTTGGTACACTGCGCCGATTGACCTGTCGAAATTAAGCGATTCACTTACGGAAGGTGATTTCGAAAAGCCAACCACGGGGACTTGCAACTTACAAAATAAATAAAAATGAAAATTAAAATTAGAGAATACGAAAGTACAGACGAGAATGCTGCGCTTGAAATATGGAATACGGTTGTGAGGGAAGGGAATGCTTTTCCTCAGATTGAAGAATTAAAACCTTGCGAAGCAGATTCTTTTTTTAAAAACCAGAGTTTTACAGGCATTGCATTTGACGAAGAAAGTAACGAAATTGTGGGACTTTACATTTTGCACCCAAACAACATTGGACGTTGCGCACATATTGCAAATGCTTCTTATGCTGTAAAAAAATCTTTACGTGGAAAACATATTGGTGAACAACTTGTTTTGGACTGTTTAAAAATGGCTAGCAAAAAAGGATTTAAAATTTTGCAGTTTAATGCAGTTGTTGCAACAAACCTTCATGCGCTTAATTTATACAAACGCTTGGGCTT
>CAZXCR010000017.1:0-12624 GCA_964639315.1 uncultured Treponema sp.
AATTTTCAGTTAACAAAAAAATCGCCCGAGTTACCAACAAAATTTTCAGTTAACAAAAATTTTCTTCTTAACAAAAAAATCTATCAGTAACAGAGCCCGCAAGTTACCATCGAAATCCTCAGTTAACAAAAAACCGCCCGAGCTACCAACAGAATTCCCTGTCTAACAAAAATCCCGCCAGTTACCACCGAAATTTTCAGTTAACAAAAAATCCATTACTTAACAAAAAAATTACACCGTGCGCGAAATGATTCCGCCGCCAACAATCAGACCGTCTTTGTAGAGTACCGCTGACTGCCCCGGAGCAACCGCCCGCTGCTCTTCTTTAAAAGTGATTTTCCACGGAGTCCCGGTAAATTCTTCATTTGAATCCGGAATAAATTTTTCTACAGTACATTCAACCGGTTTTGAAGCAAGACGGATTTTTACAAAAGCGGTAAAACTTTCCTGCGGTTCAACATTTGCTGGCCACACAAAATCATCAGCAATCAAAGCCTTTGAATTTAGAGCATCGTTCGGGGCAAGAACAACCAGATTATTTTTAGCGTCAATTGCCTGAACATAAGCTGGGTACGAAAGCGCCACTCCCAGTCCACGCCGCTGACCAATTGTGTAATGCTCAATTCCCCTGTGACGACCCAAAACTTTTCCGTCCAAATCAATAATATCGCCTGGAACTGAAGGCTTATCAGAAAAAAGCAAGTCAAAATACTGACTGTCAATAAAATCCTGACTTTCTTCACGTTCTGCAGCTTCAAGACCAAATTCTCTGGCAAGTGCAAAAACTTCTTTTTTATTCATATTTGCAAGCGGAAATCTCACCTTTTCAAGAATTTCCGAAGGCAGTCTGTAAAGAAAATAAGTTTGATCTTTTGTAATGTCCATTGCCGTAGAAATCATACACGGAGTTTTGTCACTAGAAAAAATTCCCTGTACCGGGCGCACAATTTTTGCGTAATGACCGGTGCAAAAAAAGTCATATTTTATGTTAAGTTTTTGAAGCCCCAGCTGCAGTGCGCCAAATTTTATGTAGCGATTGCACCTTACGCAAGGATTTGGCGTTCTTCCTCGGCGATATTCAGCCTTAAAATATTCAAGGACCTGCTTGTGATATTCTTCTTTTACGTCAATTACGTGATATTCAATCTGATTTTCAGCACAAAATTTTCTGCACGCCTCAATATCTTCAGCTTCATGCGGACTGTAACAAGAATCGTGAAGCCCTTTGCCCCCTTCAATTTTAGGAAAACTTCCGTCCCAAAGCGACATCGTTGCTCCAATTACATGGCAGCCTTTTTTCTTTAAAAGAAGAGCCGTTAAAGTAGAATCAACTCCGCCAGAAAGTCCCACAACAACAGTGTCACCGGCTTCCGGCATATTCTGTTCAATATATTCCATATTTTTATCCTGATTTTAAGATGATTTTGACAGCAGACCTTAGCTAAAAAATCCGTGCAAAATTATAAATAAATATTTTATTGAATTCTAGTGCGCCGATTATTGGGCAAATTTTTTGTTTTTTAAATTTTCTGGAGCGAATTTCTTAACCAATAGCAGGCGCGTTCTTGTACAAAAATTTTTCTTAACAAAGAATCCCGCGACTTTCGCAATCGAAACTCGTTAGCAACCGCAGGTTGCGATGGGTGCGTAATGTCGCAAAAATTTTTCCCAGCAAACAAAAATTTCACTTCAAAAGAAAATGCCTTGTCAGTAACCGCGCCCGCAAATTTCGCACAAGTTCCCGTCCTTTCATGGTTACGGCATTCGCCTTCATTCTTCCGCTTCGCTCCAGAACGCGCCTTCGGCGCGCCATTACACGCCGGGCTAGGCTTTGCTACAAGAACAACCAGCCCGCGCAAAGCGCGGGCTGGTTACCAATAGAATTTTTTCTTAAAAAAACAATTTTTCGAGTTTCGCTTGTGGCTTTTCCTTGTAACTTTCCGATTAAAAACACAAAATCCACCCCTAACCAAAAAAAAATTACATTCTTCCTTGAAAATCAGTTGGGGGGGCGTTAGAATATAGTTAAATTTTTCATTTGGAGGAAATTATGAAAAAGTTTAATTTAGTTTTGGTTGCGGCAGTTTGTGTTGCAAGTTTTGCGTTCTTTTCTTGTGGAGAAAAAGAAACTTGGACAGTAGTAGAAGAATTTGCTCCTGACGCTGGAACTTATTTACAAAAGATGGTAACGGAAATAACTCAAACAACAGAGACAGTGACAACTTCTTCTACAGGTGAATCATATATGACTGTTGTTATTGAAGGAACTGAAGATGATTCCACTGTTACACAGAAAGATACTTCCTATACGGTTAAACAAGTTAGCAAGTATAATTCAGAGGATTCATATAATACTATGAAAACTGTGGTTTCTGGTAAGGAAGGCTACACTTTTGATGACAGTGCTCTTACTATAACTTTTGTACAGTCTGGTACCAATGATGACAGCACTACGACTTATGCAAAAGCCTGCAGTGAAATAACATCAAATGGATACACCTTTGAAAAAAGTTCCCTTGGTAACTGGCGTCTTACTTTGACAGATACAGATAGTTCTTCTTCAACAGCGACTTTGAATGTAACTGTGACTTTTACTTTGCAGTAAAAATCATCTAGTAAAAAACTAGTCTTTTAAGAACTGTCGCTTGCAGTTTTGTTTGCAGACGGCAGTTTTTTTTTGCCCATGTAGCGCTGATTGAAAAATAAAAAAAATTAACTTTTTTTTGCAGAATTTGATTTTTACACGTAGATATATAGTAGGTCAGTTTAAAAACTTTTTGTGTTTAAAAACTGTCTTATTGATTTAAAAATCTTGAGGTAAAAATGCATATTTTTTGTTTTTCACCGTTTGGATACGAGGGCGCTCTTGTAAGTGTAGAAGTTGATTTGCGGCGCGGAATTCCCGCAGTAGACATTGTGGGGCTTGCTGACGGTGCCGTAAAAGAATCTCGCGAAAGAATGCGAAGTGCAATAAGAAACTGCGGCTTTGATTTTCCCCCAGAACGTATTTTAATAAGTCTTTCCCCCGCTGATTTAAAAAAAGAAGGCGCTGGCTTTGATCTTGCAATTGCGCTGGCGGTTCTTTCTGCAAAAGCTGAATCACCCACCGAAACTTCTCCTGGCGATTTTAATTCATCTGTTAATGAAGATTTTTCTAAAATTTCTGATTATGACGACGCCGTTCTTGTAATGGGCGAACTTGAACTTAATGGAACTTTGCGTCCGGTTCGGGCAGTTCATGCGGCGGCAAGTACGGCTTTTCAGGCTGGAATAAGACTTTGCATTGTTCCGTCTTTAAATGCTGATGAAGCTAGGGAAGTTACCGGAATGAAAGTTTTTGGTGCAGAAAATTTAACTGATGCTTTTAACGCACTTTCTGACCCAAAGTCTTTTACAAAAAAATCATCTTTAAGTAAAGATTCTGCTTTTGGCGAAAAATACGAGGAAATTAACGGAATTTTTTTTCCAGAAACAGAATTTGGCTATGAATTCGCCGAAGTTAAAGGACAAGAAAAACTTGTGCGTGCCCTACAAATAGCCGCCGCCGGTGGTCACAATTTAATTGCCTTTGGTCCGCCTGGTTGCGGAAAAACTCTTGCGCTACAAAAATTTCCTGCGTTGCTTCCGTTTCTTACCAGTGAAGAATCACATTCGGTTACAAGAATTTATTCTATTGCTGGGCTTATGAACGGTGGAAAAAGTTTTATTTCTAAACCGCCGTTCCGCCAACCTCACCAGACTGCAACTATTGAAGGAATGTGCGGCGGCGGAGTTCGCTGTTCACCAGGGGAAATTTCTTTAGCTCACAATGGTGTTTTGTTTTTGGACGAAGCTGCGGAATTCAGATCTTCTGTAATACAAATGCTTCGGGTTCCGCTCGAAAGCTCTTCGATTACACTGAGCCGCGCTGGAAGAACAACTGTGTTCCCTGCAAAATTTCAGCTTCTTATGTCAACAAATCCGTGTCCCTGCGGAAATTTTGGTTCAGCTGATAAAATTTGTTTGTGTTCGGCAAGGGCAGTTGAGCAGTACTGGAAAAAATTTTCGGCTCCGCTGCTTGATAGAATTGATCTGCGCGTAAAAGTTGATTCTAAAAATGCTTCAGCAGTTGTAAAAAATGATTCTGCTTCTAAAAGCACAAGTGAACTTCGCGTTGAAATTGCGAATGCCGTTAAAATACAAAGAAGCCGGCAGGGAAAGAAAAATGTTTATTTGAATCCGGGAGAAATTTCTAAATACTGCGCTTTGAGTCCTTTTATAAGCGAAATTTTAGAAAATGCCAGCGAAAAATACGGATTTTCTCCGCGTGCTGTGAACGGCTGCATAAAAACTGCAAGAACTATTGCTGATATGAAGTGCAAAAATGATATTGATGAAGAATCTATAAAAGAAGCGATTGAATATAGAAAATCTTCCGGTGAAATGAATTTTAATTTTGGAAATATATAAGAAATAGTCGTAAACTACTGTCATTCCGGACTCGAGCCGGAATCTGTATGTAAAGAAAATAATTTTTTATCTGACAGATGCTGTGGAAAACCACCAGATATTAATTTTTTTTTAGCAGGGACAGTTTTTGCTAAGAATTATCTTTTTTGGCAAAAAAAAATCCCCGAAAAATTCGGGGCTGAATACCGGCTCTGAGACTCGAACTCAGACACGCTCGCGCGCAAAAGATTTTGAGTCTTTCGTGTCTACCATTTCACCAAGCCGGCAAAACTGTATGCAGAATATAGCAGATTTAAAAAACTTAATCAAGGTCATCTTTTCAAAAAATATTTTTCAACTTTTGCTTACAAGATGCCGCGTTTTTTTAGCTAGTGAAAATTGCAGTTTTTGTCAGATTTCGTCAAGAGAAAAAAAATGGATCAAATTCATTACAATTTTTTGCTTAGTTCTATAAAATCTCTTTCAAGAAAATATGCGCGACTTTTTTGCGAGTGTACAGAAGATGATTCTGGAAGTGAAATTTTTGTTAGCGGAGAAAATCACGAGCTTATGAATTTTTATTCAGAAAAAAAGACTCCTGAAGAAATTTTAAAAAATGTTTTTGGTTATACTGAATTTCGTCCCCTGCAACGCGAAGTAATTCAAAACGTTCTTGACGGCAGAGACACAATTGCGGTTATGCCAACTGGCGGCGGAAAATCTCTTTGTTATGAAATTCCAGCTTTAATTATGGAAGGTCTTACTGTTGTAATTTCGCCTCTGATTGCTTTGATGCAAGATCAGGTTATGCAACTGAAGCGTCTTGGAATTGAGGCGGAATTTTTGAATTCATCTTTGGACTGGACTTCTTATCAGCTGGTTTTTGATAAGGTTAGGGACGGAAAAGTAAAACTTTTGTATCTTTCGCCTGAAAGTTTAAATACTTCAAGAATTAACAATCTTTTGCACAGCCAGAATCTTGACATAAAATGTATTACGGTTGATGAATCGCACTGCATCAGTTCCTGGGGACACGACTTTCGCCCTGATTATCTTGAAATTGCCTCTGTGCGTGAGCAGTTTCCAAAGTCAGTTTGTTTGGCACTTACAGCAACTGCAACTCCTCTTGTTAGAGAAGATATTTCGCGCTGTCTGCATCTTGAAAATCCTGAAATTTTAGTTTCCACTTTTAATCGACCGAATATTTATCTTGAAGTTCAAAGGAAAGTCAATCCGAATACACAAATTCTTGATTTTTTGGAAAAGCATCGCGGCGAATCTGGAATAATTTACTGTTTTAGCCGGAAGCTTGTTGATGAACTTACAAGTACTTTGCGCAGTTACGGATTTAAGGCGGTAAATTATCACGCGGGTCTTGAGGATGAAGTGCGCACTAAAAATCAGGAACGCTTTATTTGCGGCGATGAAAATATAATGGTTGCAACTCTTGCTTTTGGAATGGGAATAAATAAAAGTGATGTGCGTTTTGTAATTCATCATGAAATTCCTAAGTCGATTGAGCAGTATTATCAGGAAATTGGGCGGGCTGGTCGCGACGGACTTCCTGCAACGGCGCTTCTTTTGTACAGTCCGGCAGATATTCATAAAATCCGTTATTTTTTTGATTCAGAGTATGATAATTCAAAGTCAGAATCGCTTTTAAAAAGTATGGTTTCCTATGCTGAAAGCCGCACTTGCCGCAGAAATCTTTTGCTTTCTTACTTTGGCGAAAATTTTCTTGAAAATATGAATTCTTCTGACTGCTGCTGCGATGTTTGCACCCGAGGTCCGCTTCCGTTAAAAGATGTGAGCATTCCGGCGCAAAAATTTATTTCTTGCGTTTACAGAACTGGTGAACGCTACGGCGCTTCTTATGTGGCGGATGTTCTTCTTGGTGAAAAAAAATCTAAAATCATAGAGCGCGGGCATAATAAATTAAGCACTTACGGAATTGGAAAAGAACTGAGCAAGCAGAATTGGCTTGAATTGTGCGAGTGCCTTCTTGCCGAAGGATATCTTTTTAGGGAAGAAAGTTATCAAACTCTTTGCATAAGTCACTTTGGAATGGAAGCGGTTAGTTCAAGACGGCAAATTTGTCTTCCACTGGAATTTTCTGGTGATGAAAAATCGTTTTTGCCGAAGAAAAAGAAATCTGCGCCTGTAAAAAAAGTTCTTGTGGGAGAAGAAAAAGCTTTGTTTGAAAAATTCCGGCAGTGGCGTAAAAAACTTGCTGAGGAAACAAAGGTTCCGCCTTTTGCGATTTTGGGCGATAAATCAATTTACGATATAATTGAAAAAAAACCTAAGAATCTTGCGGAATTAAAATTTTGCTACGGAATTGGCGAGAAAAAAAGTGAAACTTTCGGGAATAAAATTTTGAAAATTCTGAGTGAAGCAGAGGATGCGTGAGTTTTCTTGCGGAAATTTGTAGATTTTTTTGCTAAGAAGAGAATTTTTTGTTGGACAGAAAATTTCATTGGTAGGTCAAAATTTGAGTTTGTTGTAACTAATCATTTAAGCGCTGATTGAGTCTGTCGAAATCAAGCAACCATTACTGATAGAATTTTTTTGCTAAGAAAAGAATTTCCCCTTAACAGAAAATTTCATTGGTAACTCGCGGCGTGTAATGTAGAAGAATTTTTTCTTAACTGAAAATTTTATCAGTAAAAGGAACCTCTAAAAATTGCAATTTTTAGAGATGACCTAAACACGCAGTCTTTGCGCTATGGAAAAGATTGAAAATTGAGTTATAATATTTTTGATGAAAAAGAATTTTTTAGTTTTTCTTCTAATCACATTGATTTTTTCAGTTTGCAAAGCACAGGAGGCGCAGAAGTTAATTTCTGATTTGCCTTTATCTGACAAAAATTTGCTTTCGGAAAATGAAGTTCCTGAAGAAACTGGCAAAACTTTTAGTCAGGAAGAAAATTCTGTATCAGCTGAGCAAAACTCCAATTCTCAAAGTGAGCAGGAATCCGGTCAGCAGAAATCACTTCAGCAAGAAAATGCTCAGCAGGAATCAAGCGAACAAAAATCCGCCCAGTCAGAATCAGGTGACCAGAAAAAAAAATCTTCTGTTTCTTACTACATTTTTGATTTTCCAGAATCGCAGCCTTTTTGTATTCACGACACAACTTCTTTTCTTGTAACTCGCTCAAATAACAACGGAATTTTTTTGAACGCGCTTACAGTTTCTGTTTTTAACGATTTTGATTTTTCTTACGGAAAAAATATCAGCGCTTTTCAACTTACGGAAGATTCTACAAGTTTTATTTTTGAAAATATTTTTTATTTTTTGCGCTCATATAAAAAAACTGGCGAAGAAGAAATTCTGAATCCGTATTTTAGACTTGGCGCGGACTTGCATTTTAGCTACGAGTACCAAAGTGGCGTGAGTTCAAAATATAATTTATTTTACGGACTTGCCTTCGACCTAAAACCTTCTGATTTTTTTGCTTTTAACACGCGTCTTTTTCTTTGCAATAGATTTTCTCATATTCTGCTTGGTCAAGATTCTTTTTGGATTAAAAACTGGGATTTTCAGTGCGAGTGTAAATTTATTTTTAAGGTTGAAGATAAGTGGTTTCCTTTTGTAAGTTTTTCGACTTTCGAGGAATTTCGTTATCCGCTTTTTTGCGCACCAATTTTTTCTGCTGGCTGCACTTATAATCTTTCTGAAAAATTAGAATTTGGTGCGAGCATTTCTATTCGCTACATTGACTTTTTTACTCTTTCTTCGTACGCAGACAGTTGGGTTGTAAAAGTTTTTGCAAGCTACAAATTTTTATAGGACTGATTTTATGAAAAAATTTTTTTTGTTTTGTGCAGTTCTTTTTTCACTGAATTTTATTTCCTGCGAATACGGACTTGAAGAGGCTTTTTATCGCATTGATGAAGTAAAAACTAGAAGCAAGTCGATTTTAGATCTTGGAAATGACACTGATTCTTTAAATAAGGGCGTTGAAGTTCCTTCTGTTTCGTCTTCGAAATTTTCTGTTCTTCTTTTTACAGACATTCATTTTGGTAAAAATAAAAAAGGCGAAAATTGCCGCTACGACGATGAATTTTTTTCATACTTTGAGGCGCACAAAACTGAACTTGAAACTTACGACTCGTCTTCTTATCCATTTGCGTTTGCGGTTTCTGGAGGCGACAATGTGGAGCACGGTTACCAAAGCGAATATCATCTTTACAATGACTTTTGCAGTAAAATCGAAACAAAATTTGGCTTAAAAACTTATTCAGTTGTGGGAAATCACGATTTATTCAATTCTGGCTGGAAATATTATAAAAATTTTTGCTATCCATACGTTTCGTCTTATTTTTTTAAGACTTCTTACGGAGAAAATGCGATTGACTGGATTTTTCTGGATTCTGGAAACGGAACTTTGGGACACAATCAGCTTTCTTCGCTAAAAGACGTTTTAAAATCATCAAGCAGAAAAAAAATTGTAGTATCGCACTATCCAATTTACGCGGGCGGCGCTTTTTACTTTACAATGCAAAATCTTACCGAACGCGACACTTTGATTGCAGATTTTTGCAGGTCTAATGTAAGTCTTCTTGCTGACGGTCACAGACATTCGGGCGGGCAGTGGGATTTTTCATCATATTTTCACGAAGAAAATGTAAAAAGTTTTTTGGATTACACTACCTTTGCCGTTATTTACGTGGATTTAAACGCAAATTCTGTTAATATAGTTTCGGTGGATTACTTAAATGACTGAAACTTTTGAAACAAATACAAGTCAAACTGACCCAAAAATTCTCATAGATACATTTTTTAAAAACTACGGAGATTTTTATACCGCTGATGACGAAAAAAAAATCCGCAGTGCATGGGATTATTTAATTTTAAAAACAAAAGATTTAAAGCGAAACTGCGGCAAGCCTTACTATTTGCATCCAATGCGAGTTGCGGTGGTTCTTGCGGAAAGTCATCTTGGTGCAGATACAGTTATTTCAGGATTTTTTCACAATATTCTTGACGTTGACAATAATTGCCTTCCGGAAATTGAAGAAAAGTTTGGCAAGGACGTTGCAAAAATTTGTAGCGGAACTGCAAAAATTACCGGGCTCAAAATAAATTCAAAGTCGTTGCAGGAAGCTGATTCAATCAGGAAGATGCTTTTTGCTATGGTTGACGACATTCGCGTTATTCTCGTAAAACTTGCTGACCGTTTGGATCGTATGCGAAACCTAAAATTTGTTGGCAAGGACGCGCAAAAACTTATTGCAAGAGAAGTTATAGATATTTGGTGTCCGCTGGCAAGTCGTCTTGGTATGAGCGATGTAAAAAGTGAAATGGAGGACTTAAGCCTAAAATATTCAAATCCGGAAGCCTTCCAGCAAATTAAAGCGATTGTTGCGCAAAAAAAATCAGAAAGAGCTGAATATCTTGAAAATGCCGTAAATAAAATTTACAAGGCAACTGAAAAAATTGGAATTTCTGTAACTATAACAAGTCGTGCAAAGCATTTTTATTCAATTTATCAGAAAATGAGAAAGCGCAATAAGGGCGCAGATGAACTTTACGATTTACTTGCCCTCAGAATTATTTGTAACACGCAGAACGAATGTTATACGCTTTTGGGAATTGTGCATGGTCTTTGGAAGCCGATGGAAGGTCGATTTAAAGATTACATTGCAATGCCAAAGGCAAACGGATATCAGTCATTGCACACAACTGTAATCTGTGGGGGCAAACCTTTGGAAATTCAGATTCGCACTCAGGAAATGCACAATGTTGCTGAGCATGGAGTTGCGTCTCACTGGCTGTACAAAAAAGGCACTAATCACGATATGGTTAAGGCCGAAGATTTGAGCATTATAAATCAGTTGCGGGCGCTTCGGGATGAAGATTTAAGCAACGAAAGTTTTTTCAATGAACTTAAAAATGAACTTTTGGGCGACAGAATTTACGTTTTTACACCAAAGGGCGATGTAAAAGAATTGCCGGCCGGAAGTAACGCAATTGATTTTGCATACGCAATTCATTCTGGTGTGGGCGAAAAAATAATTGGCGCAAAGGCTGATGGAAAAATTATTTCCTTAACTGCTGAACTTAAAAATACTCAGATTGTGGAAATTCTTACGAGTCCGCAAGCTCATCCAACTCAAAGTCAGCTTAAGACTGTAAAAACTTCAAAGGCACGGCAGAAAATTCATAGTTGGCTTGTTGAAAATGACCCAACTTTTGTTGATAAAGAAGCGGAACTAAAGCGCCACGAAGCGATTGAAGCAAATTCCCTGTATTCTAAAAAAATTGCTTCTTTGCACGCTGAAGAAAACCGCAAAAAACGTGAAGCTAAAAGACTTGCCCGGCAGTACACAGGAAAAATCCGCGTTGAAGGCAGCCCGAACTTTAAATTTACTCTGGCGCAGTGCTGTAAACCTCAGCCAGGAGATCCGATTGTTGCCTACATTTCGCATAAAAAAGGATTGATTGTGCACACCGCAAATTGTCTTACTTTTTTGCGCATTCCAAATATCAGCGAGCGCACAATAAATGTTGAATGGGAAAATTCTCCAGAACCTGAAAAATCCGTTTCAGTTCAAAATACTGGTGAAAAATCATAAAGATTTTTAAGTCTCCTGGTAAAAATTGTACTTTTTAGGAACTTCAATTATATTATTTCATTATGGCAGACACATTAAAAGACAAAATAACAAAAGAAATAGCGGAAACTTGTTCTTGCAACTCATTTGCAGACGGAAAACCTCAAAATCCTGGCTGGCGTCTTGAAAAATACGGAAAAGACTGCAACTGGTCTATTCGCCCAAAAGAATGGTCAGTAATCGAAGACAATTTTTGTAATATCATCATCAAATGGACTTGCTTTTCAACCCCGATTGAGCCTGCGGTTAATATGCTGATGGAGGTGCTAAAAAGCGTAAATCCTGCAGCTGATACAATTTTTATTATAAAACTTGCGGACTGTGATGGAAAAGAAAGCAAAGAACTGTCTTTCGAATGGTAACCGAATTGTAGCCGAATGCAAATTCCGGTTTTATTTTAGAGACTTTCTTTGCTGACTCTAATTTCAGTTTTTACCAAACACTTTATTTTTTCTTGCCCTTAGATTTTTTTTCGGGGCGAGATTCACTTTTAGAACCTTTAGTGCTTTTAGTTTTTTTTGTGCCGGCAGTTTCAAAATCAGTAAGTCGAACTCCAAAATTTTCGTCAATCACCACAACTTCTCCGTGACCCACAACTTTTCCGTTCACCCTTACATCCACTGGCGCTCTGGCAAATTTATCAAGCTCAATGATTGTGCCTTCGCCCATACTGGAAATTTCCTTTAAAGTCTTATTCGTTCCGCCCAAAACCACTTCAACAGGAACCGTAGTATCTTGAACCAAATTCATATCTATTGATTTTTCTTTTGCCATTTCTTTTATACCTCTTGCTTCATTTATGATTTTTAAAATTTCTTTGTACGGAAAACATATGCTGCAAGAACCGTTAAATAGTCCGTTGCACACTGAATGGATTGTAACAAGGCAGACCATCTCGTCAGCTTTTATTATGTTGTAGGCATAAGGATTTGTTTCAAAAAAAACATCTTCTATTTTCCACTTTTTTATGTTTGATTCAAAATTTACGAATTTTTTCAAATCTTTAGTAAGGGTCTTTTTTAAAACCGAAAAGAACGGATTTTGAATTTGCTTTTTAAAGCGCAGCATTTCAGCAGCAGAAAAATTTCTGTAAGGAATATCCAGATATTTATTTTTTTCCCGCTCAATCTTCCATTCTAAAGCTGTTTTTTCGCCGTCTTTTTCGCCGTAATTCTTCTTACATCTTTCAAGTTCTTCTGCGTATTCTTTTTCGATTTCTTCGTCAATTTTTTTTCGCTTAGCTTCGTCAGTTTCTTCTTCAAAAATATTCAGCATGGAATAAGTAACTTCACGATCAAAATCAACTAAAAAATGACCAAGATTATATTTTACAAAAAGTTTTGGAGAGAAGAATAAAAGACTGCGAGTAACTTCTTCGTACGTAAGTTGATCTACGGAGTCTACTTTAAAAAAGCAGTCTTGTTGTGTTTTTTTAGAAATTGCGTCAGTAAGGCTTTGGCAGAAAATTCCAAAAAGTTCTTCTATGCAACTAAGGTCTTCCTTTGAAAGAACGTCGGGTCGCTTAAAATCATGCATTTTTATTTTTTTTGGGCGGGGCTTATCTTCAAGTTCTTCGCC